>NZ_LOQI01000007.1 GCF_001517915.1 Oceanivirga salmonicida
AAAAAAGGAATGAAAAAATAATTTAAAAAAATATTTTTTTAAAATTAAATAAAATAAATAATTAGAATTTTGATTATTTAATTTTTTTTTATAAAAAAAAAAGAGAAAAAGACGTGACTTTTATAGGGGGGGGGGGGGTATATAATACTATAAAATAGAAAGGAGATAAATGAATATTATAACTATAATAATATTATTACTAATTTCTTTTATTTTGCAATATATTTTTACATTTATGCAAATAAAAAATTTTAATATATTTTATTCAAAATTACGAAAAAATGGGAAAGTAGCCATTGGTAAAAAAAAAGGTGGATTTAGAGCAGGAGCCATAGTTATGTTTTCATTAAATTCCAATAATGAAATATTAGACGGGGCATATATGCAAGGAGTTACTGTATTAGCGAGATTTAAAAAAATTGATATTTTTAATGGCACTAAAATAATTTGTATTACAAAAGAAATGTGTTTAAATAAAAAATTGTCTTTATCACTGACAGAAGCTATTTTGGATAGTGTTGAAACATTTAAAAAAGTTAATTGTGGTGAAGAAATACCATTGCCAAAAAGTTTATTTGGTAAAATTATTGAAAAAATAAAATAAAATATATAAGGAGGAAATATGGAAACACTAGTATCATTAGCATCAAGTTTTAATGGATTATTTGAAACAGGTGGAAATGTTTTCATAAGTTGGGTAGTAGGAATTATACCTAAAGTATTATTGTTGTTAGTATTTATGAATACTTTAATAGCACTTATAGGACCAAAAAAAATTAATACATTTGCCCAAATATGTTCAAAAAATGTAATATTAGCATACGGAATATTACCATTTTTAGCAGCATTTATGTTAGCAAATCCTATGGCATTGTCTATGGGTAAATTTTTACCTGAAAGAATGAAACCTAGTTATTATGCATCAGCAAGTTATCATTGTCATACAAATAGTGGGGTATTTCCACATATAAATGTGGGAGAAATATTTATCTATTTGGGTATAGCAACTGGCGTTGAACAATTAGGATTAAATATAACACCATTAGCTATTAGATATTTATTAGTTGGTTTAGTAATGAATTTTTTTGCTGGTTGGATTACAGACTTTACGACTAAAATTGTTATGAAACAACAAAATATAATATTAAAAAATACACTTAAATAATTAGGAGGGAGTTATGTTTAAAACGATAAAAATTGAAAAAGGACATGGTGGATTTGGAGGGCCCTTATTTGTAACGCCAACTAAGGAAAAAAATAAATTAGTTTATATAACTGGAGGTGGAGCAGAACCTGAAATAGTTGAAAAAATAGTTGAATTGACATCATGTATAGCAGTAAATGGTTTTAAAACATCAGTACCAGATTCTGAAATTTTTTTAGTTATTATTGACTGTGGGGGAACTTTAAGATGTGGAATATATCCTCAAAAAAGAATACCTACCGTAAATATTATGCCAATAGGACCAAGTGGACCATTATCAATACACATTAAAGAAGACATTTATGTTTCAGGTGTTGGATTAGAACAAATAAATTCAGTAGATGAAGATTATGAAATAGAAAAAGAAAAAGTAGAAGAAAAAAATAAAAAAGAATTTAAATATTCAGCAGATAAAAAAGTTTCGGAAACAATTGCAAAAAATTCAAAATCTTCTATTATACAAAAAATAGGTATGGGAACTGGTAGAGTAGTAAATATATTTTATCAGGCTGGAAGAGATGCAGTTCAATCAATGATAACAACAATATTACCATTTATGGCATTTGTTGCTATGTTAATAGGAGTAATACAAGGTTCAGGATTTGGTAATTGGTTTGCTTCATTATTAACACCACTTGCTGGGAATATATACGGTTTAATAATACTAGGATTTGTATGCTCTATACCATTTTTATCTGCATTACTAGGACCTGGTGCTGTTATAGCACAAATTATAGGAACATTAATCGGAGTTGAAATAGGTAAGGGGAATATAGCACCAAGTTTAGCATTACCAGCTTTATTTGCAATTAATACTCAATGTGCTTGTGATTTTATACCTGTTGGATTAGGTTTAGCAGAAGCTGAACCAGAAACAGTTGAAGTTGGAGTTGTTTCAGTTCTTTATTCAAGATTTTTAATAGGTGTGCCAAGAGTAATAGTTGCATGGATAGCAAGTATAGGATTATATAGTTAAAATTATAAAATTAGGAGACTAAATGATAATTTATGAAAATGTTGTAAAAAAAATAGGAAATTTTGTAGATGAGTTTGGAGCAGACACTATTATTTTTTTTGGTGATGGTGTGCCTGATACATTAGCAGATTATTGTTATATAATTGATATAAAATCTACAACAAGTAGAATTGTTGCAGGAGATATTATATATATTGGTGATGATGATTATAAAATATTGCAAATTGGAGAAGTTGCTGAAAAAAATTTAGTTAATTTGGGGCATTTAACAATTAATTTTACAGGAGATATAAGTAATCTTTTATCTGGAAATATAGTAGTTGATAAAAAATTTAATAAAAATATTGTAATAGGAACAAAAATAAAAATAATTAGAAAGTAGAAAAAAATGAATTGGTTAAATTTAAAAGATAAAATAGTGTTAGTTACTGGTGGAGCATCAGGAATAGGAAAAGCTATAGTAGAAGAATATTTAAGACAAGGATGTAATGTTATAGTAAATGATATTTCTGAAAAACCAGAATTTAAAGGTGAAAATCAGGAAAACTTGTTATATGTTAAAGGAGATGTTTCAGTAAAAAAAGATGTTGAAAATGTAGTAGATAAAGCAGTTAAAAAATATTCGAAAATAGATATTTTAGTTAACAATGCTGGAATTAATATTCCTAGATTATTAGTTGATACTAAATATCCAGGAAGTCAATATGAATTAGATGAAGTTATTTATAATAAAATAATGGATATAAATGTCAAAGGAATTTTTCTTATGACACAGTCTGTAGCAAGAATTATGACGGCTAATAATTCTGGTGTTATAGTTAATGTTTCTTCTGAATGTGGAATGGAAGGTTCAGAAGGTCAAGGAATTTATGCAGCAAGTAAAAATGCAATGAATTCTTTAACAAGAACTTGGTGTAAAGAATTAGGGAAATATGGAGTAAGAGTTGTCGGTATAGCACCAGGAATAATTGAAGCAACTGGATTAAGAACTCTAACTTATGAAGAGGCATTGGCATATACTAGAGGAATTATTGTTGATAAAATTAGAAAAGGCTATGAGAGTACAACAACCACTCCATTAGGTAGAGTTGGAAAATTAAGTGAAATAGCAGATACAGTAGTTTATTTATCTAGTGAAAGAGCAAGCTACATACATGGAACTACATGTAATGTTGCTGGTGGAAAGACAAGAGGTTAGAGTATAACAAATTATACGAAAAAAGAATCGAGTAAAAAAAATTTTACTCGTTTTTTATTTGTTTTTAATATTTTGATAAAATGATTAATAAATTATCAAAAAAAATATAATTTTTATCAACAAGAAATAAGTGATTAATATTACACTTATATGTATAAAACTATATTGTTAGTTTATGTTAAAAAAATTTAAATGTTAATTAAGTTAACATATTATTTAAAATGACTTTGAAATTATCTTGAAAAATTTCTGTATCAAAGTATAATATTTAATAATCAGATATAAATAAAAAAAGTTTAGAAGTATTGACAAAATTATAAAATCAAGCTATCTTATATTGGGTGGTATCTACCACTTTGAAGGAGGATTTAATGAAAATTTTAGGGATTGATGAAGAGATATTAAAGCAAACAAATTCTTATAATACAGCATATGAAATTTGTTCGCAACCCAATATATGGAAAACTCTATTTGAAGAGTTTAAGACAAAGGAAGAAAATATAAAACATTTTTTTAATGAAATTGGTTTAAATGAAGAGTTTGATATTATTTTTACAGGTGCAGGAAGTTCTGAATATGTTGGTAATATATTAGAACCACTACTTAATAGTAAGGGAGAATACAATTTTAGATCAGTAGCAACTACTGATATAGTTAATAATCCTACTATGTATTTTAAAAAGAATAAAAAAACTTTATTAGTTTCTTTCGCAAGATCAGGAAATTCTCCTGAAAGTGTTGCGAGTGTTGATTTGGCTAATGAATTAATTGATGAAGTTTATCATTTGTTTATAACTTGCAATAAGGATGGAGAACTTGCAAGTAGAAGTAAAATTGAAAAAAATACTTTCCTATATATTATGCCTGATGGGACAAATGATAAAGGGTTTGCAATGACAAGTAGTTTTAGTTCTATGCTATTATTTGGAATTTTAATATTTTACACTACTGATAATATACTTGATAGTATAGAAACTGCGAAAATAGAATTAGAATCTAAACTTGAAGTAATGAAAGAGTTAGCAAATAAAAAACATGAAAGAATAATAGTATTGGGTTCAGGGCATTTTAAAGGTTTATCTCAAGAATTAACTTTAAAAGTATTAGAATTAGCAGCAGGTAAAGCAGTCGCCAAATTTGATACTACTTTAGGATTTAGACATGGACCAAAAGCAATACTAAATGATAAAACAATAGTTTTCTTATGTAATTCTGTAAACGAGTATGCAAGAAAATATGATTTAGGATTATATGAAGAAATGTATAATGAAAAAGTAGTTGACATGTTAGTTTCATATAGTATAACACCAGTTAAAATATCTAATGTATCTAATTTATGTATACATCCTGAAAATGTAAAAACAGTAAATGAAGTTACTGCAATATTAACTTATTTAATATATGGTCAAATGTATGCATTTTTCAAATCACAAAGTTATGGATTAACAACAGATAATCCATTTCCAACAGGTGAAGTAAATAGAGTAGTAAAAAAATTTGAAATTCATAAGTTTAAGTAGGAGGTACAGATGAAAATTTCAGAGAACAAATATAAATTTTTAGAAAAATTATCTAGTAAAGATGGTTTAATAGGGGCGTTGGCTATAGACCAAAGAGGATCAATTAAAAAGATGATAGGGGCTCATATTGAAGGAGAAGTAAGTGCTGAAAAAATAGAAGATTACAAGAAATTAGTTTCTTCTAATTTAACTAAGTACTCAACTTCTATACTTTTAGATCCTGAGTATGGATTACCTGCAACTAGAGTAAGAGATAAAGAATGTGGTTTATTGCTAGCATATGAAAAAACAGGTTATGATGCAACTAAAAAAGGAAGATTACCAGATATACTAGATGAATGGTCAGTAAGAAGATTAAAAGAGCAAGGAGCAGATGCTATTAAATTCTTACTATACTATGATATAGATAGTGAAAAAGAAATAAATGAGAAAAAACATATATTTGTTGAAAGATTAGGAAGCGAATGTATGGGAGAAAATATACCATTTTTCTTAGAAATAGTTTCATATTCAGAAAAAGGATTAACAGGTAAAGAATATGCAAAAGTTAGACCTAGAAAAGTAATAGAAGCAATGAAAGAATTTTCTAAGGCAAGATATAATGTAGATGTTTTAAAAGTAGAAATACCAGTAGATATGAATTTTGTTGAAGGTTATGGACAAGAAGTTGTTTATAACAAAGAAGAAGCAAAAGCATTCTATTTAGAACAATCAAATTCAACTGATTTACCATATATATTCCTAAGTGGCGGGGTAAGTATGGATTTATTTAAAAAATCATTAGAATTAGCATATGAATCAAAAGCTAAATTTAATGGAGTATTATGTGGAAGAGCAACTTGGAAAGATTCTATAAAACCTTATGCAAGTAATGGTGAAAAAGCATGTATAGATTTCTTAAATACAGAATGTAAAGAAAATATTGAAGGCTTAAATGAAGTTCTAGTAAGAACTGCGACATCTTGGAAATATAAATTAGAAAAATAGGAGGTAATGTTATGGCAAATATTTTAGCAGCAAGAATAGACAATAGACTTGTTCATGGACAAGTTGGTATGACATGGGTTAATAGTATAGGGGCAAATTTGATTTTAGTTGCTAATGACAAAGCAGCTAATGATCCAGTACAACAAAGTTTGATGGATATGGTAGTTCCAGCAGGAATTGACACAAGATATTTTACTATTGAAAAAACTGCGGCAGTAATACATAAAGCGGCAGATAGACAAAAAATCTTATTAGTATGCCAAACACCACAAGATGTTTTAGCATTAACTGAAAAAGGATTAGTAGTTCCTGAATGGATAGTTGGAAACATGCATTTTGCAGAAGGAAAAAAACAAATAACGCCAACTGTATCTGTTGATGAAGAAGATATAAAAACATTTAAAAAAATATCTGAATTTGGAGTGAAACTTACCGTAAAGGGAGTTCCTACTGATTTAGGTAAAGATATAATGAAGTTATTATAGAGGGGAGATATTTTTATGTTTATTAAAGCATTATTAATTGCTATTTATGCAGGTATAGCTGGAATTGAACAATTTGATGGATTGCAATCACTTCATAGACCTATAATAGCAGGGCTTGTAATTGGATTAATTTTAGGAGATTTACAAAAAGGGCTAATTGTTGGAGGAAGTGTTGAATTAATATTTATGGGATTAGTTCCATTAGCAGGTGCTCAACCACCTAACATTGTTGTTGGGGGAGTAATGGGTATTTCTTTAGCATTATTAACAGGAATAGATGCAAAAGAAGCAATAGCTGTAGTAGTACCATTAGCATTAATAGGGCAAATTATAGTTACATTAATGTTTGCACTATATTCAGGAATGATGAGTTATGGAGATAAATGTGCTGATGATGCAAATACTGGTGGAATTAATTTTATAATTTTATTACAATTAATGATTAGATTTGTATTATTTGGTGGAGTTTCATTCTTATTCGTTTATTATGGTGCTGAACCAGTTAAAAATTTAATATCTGCATTACCAGAATGGTTAGTTCATGGATTTGGTGTAGCTGGTGGAATGATGCCTGCAATAGGGTTTGCATTATTATTAAATATAATGTTAAAAAAAGAATACTTTGGTTTCTTAATTGTTGGTTACATATTAGCGGCATACTTAAAATTAGATTTAGTTGCTATAACATTAGCAGGACTTTCAATAGCACTCTATGATTATTATTCAAATACTGGAAAAGTAGTAGCAACGAGAGGAGATGAAGAAGATGGAATCTAATAAATATATAAATAGAGAAGTAAAAAAAGTCATAACATCTTCTTTACTAAAGAAAATGGCAATTCGTTCATTTTACTGTCAAGCAGCATTTAATTTTGAAAGAATGCAAGCAGCAGGTTGGTTATTTAGTTTATTACCAGGTTTAAATGCAATTCATACTGATAAAGAAGATTTGAAAAAATCAATGAAAATGCACATGGAATTTTTTAACACTCATCCGTTATTAATTACTTTCATATTAGGTTTAGTAATAGCAATGGAAGAAAATAAAGAAGATATTGATACAATAAGAGCAATAAAAGTCTCAACTATGGGTCCTATGGGTGGTATAGGAGATTCATTATTCTGGTTAACATTCTTATCAATAGCATCAGGATTAGGAGCATCATTTGCTTTGCAAGGTTCAATAATGGGACCAATAATATTTATAGTATTATTTAATGTTATGCAATTTTCATTAAAATTTGGTCTAATGTTCTATGGTTATAAAACGGGTGTTAGATCAATAACTACATTAAAAGAAAATACTGAAAGATTTACTAAGGCAATTAGTATCTTAGGATTAACAGTAGTTGGTGCAATGATAGCAACATTTATTAATCTAGTAGTTACAGTTACAATACCTGCTGGTGAGGCAACTGTTGAATTACAAAAAGCATTTGATGGAGTTATGCCAAGATTATTACCAGTATGTTACACATTCTTAATGTTATACTTAATTAGAAAAAATGTTTCTGCAACTATACTAGTATTCTTAACTTTAGCAATAGGAATACTTGGAGCATTAGTAGGAGTTCTTTAATATGGTATCAATATTATTAACAGGACATGGTAAAGTGTCATCAGGTATATTTGAAACATTAAAAATGTTATTTGGAGTAAATGAAAATATAAAATATATTGATTTTATTGAAGAAGAAACATCTGAAAATTTAAAAATAAAGATTAAAAATCAAATAGATGAATTTTTAGAAAATACTGATGGAGTAATATGTTTAACTGATATTAAAGGAGGAACACCATTTAAAATTTGTTCAGAAATTTCTTTGGAATTGTCTGGAAAAGTATCGGTAATATCTGGAACAAATGTTCCAATGCTAATGATGTTAGCATCTGAAATGGAAGATATATCTTTAATTGAAGCAGTTGAAATAGCTTTAAAAACTGGTAAATCTGAAATTGAAGAATTTAAATTAGTAATGCGTAATTCAAATAATGATGATTTAGAAGATGGAATTTAGAGATATGATGAAATACTTTTGAAACTTTTGTTTTGAAAGTATTTTTATTATATAATTCAAAAATTATTTAAATTGAAACTTATCATAATAAATGGTATAGTATAGGTAGTATATTTAATAAAATAAGAGGTGTGATATGAGAGAAATAATATTAGCAACTTCTAATAAGGGAAAATTAGAAGAATTCAATGAAATGGCTAAAAAATTAAATGTTAAGTTCGTAACCATAGATATGCCTTATATAGAAGAAAATGGTATAAATTTTGAAGAAAATTCATATATAAAGGCTAAAACTATATCTGAATATACTAATAAAGTAGTATTAGCAGATGATTCTGGGTTAGAAGTAGAAGCATTAGATAATAAACCAGGTGTACATACAGCAAGATACATGAATCATTTACCTGAATATAAAGATAGATGTGAGGCATTGATTAAAGAAGTAGATAAAACTAATGGTAAAAATAGGAATGCAAAATTTGTATGTGTTTTAACACTAGTATTTCCTGATGGAAGATATTATCATTTTAGGGGAGAGACTAAGGGATTAATTACAAAAAAATTAGAAGGAACTAATGGGCATGGTTATGACCCTGTGTTTTATAGTTTTGATTTAAAAAAGACTTTTGGTATGGCAAGCATAGAAGAGAAAGATAGTGTTAGTCATAGAGCAAGAGCATTTGAAAAATTTAAGGAATTTATAAATGACTAAATATGATGCTTTATTTCAAGATTTAGAGAATATAAAATTAAAAGGATTAACAACAGTAACTATTAAAAATTTAAAAAATTTAAATATATATAATTTATATGATTTATTTTACTATTTTCCAAGAGCATATGAAAATAGTGCCGTGTATAAAAAAATAATTAATACTTATGACGGAGAAACAGCTATAGTAAAAGGTAAAATAATAAGTATAAATAGGAGATATTTAGCTAAAAATAGATTAATGGTTACTGCAATTTTATCAGATGAAACAGGTTTTATTGAACTTATTTGGTTTAACAATAAATATGTTTATTCTAATATAGTGGTGGGAACAGATTTAATAGTTACTGCTAAGATAAAAAAAGCGGCTAGAATACAAATGATAAATCCAAGTTATAAAAAAAGTGCTGATATATCGACATTAAATTCTAGTGTTAATTTAGAACCTATTTATCCTCTAACTAAGGGAATAAATCAAAAAAAATTAAGAGATTTAATAAAGAATGCAATAGATAAGTATGGAGTATTATTACAAGAAAATATACCCCTAGATTTTTTATATAACAACAAAATTATGTCTAGAACAAAATCAATAACTAATATACACTTTCCAGAAAATAGCATAGCACTGGATTTAGCCATAAGAAGATTTACATATGAAGAAATTATGGTCCTAGAAATGGGTATTTTAAAAAATAAATATTTAATTGATAAGAATAATAAACATTTATACTTTACAAATGATAACAAAATGTTAGTAAAAAAATATATAGCAAGTCTTAATTATGAACTTACAAATTCGCAAAAAAAAGTAATAACTACTATATACAATGAAATAAAAAAAGGAAAAATAATAAATAGACTTATACAAGGAGATGTAGGTTCAGGTAAGACGGTTGTAGCGATGATTATAATGCTATATATGGCTGAAAATAATTATCAGACGGCTATGATGGCTCCAACTGAAATATTAGCTACACAGCACTATAATAATGTGCAAGAGAATTTTAAAAATTTAGAAATTAGAGTAAAACTATTAACTAGTTCAGTTAAGGGTAAAAAAAGAGAAAAATTATTATCAGATATTGCTAATGGAGAAGTAGATATAGTAATAGGAACACATTCATTGATAGAAACAAATGTAATATTTAAAAGTTTAGCACTTACTGTAATTGATGAACAACATAGATTTGGTGTAGAGCAAAGAAATGCATTAAGAGAAAAATCTAATATTTCAAATATGATATTTATGAGTGCAACTCCTATACCTAGATCATTAGCATTAACTATTTATGGCGATTTAGATATAAGTACAATAAATGAAATGCCAAAAGGTAGACAAAAAGTAATTACAAAATATATTAAAACTGATGAGCAAAAAGAAAAAATGTATGAGTTTATAGATAAAAAATTATCTGATGGTCAACAAGTATACATAGTGGCACCATTAATTGAAAAAAGTGAAAAATTAAAAATGGTTTCAGTGCTAGAATTATATGATGAAATAAAAGAAAAATTTAGTAAATACAATGTAGGATTATTACACGGTAAATTAAAAAACAAAGATAAAGAAACAGTAATGAATGATTTTAAAGAACATAAGATAAATATATTAGTTTCTACAACAGTTATAGAAGTGGGTGTTGACGTGCCTAATTCAAATATTATGTTGATTAAAAGTGCTGAAAGATTTGGCTTATCATCACTTCATCAATTAAGGGGACGTGTTGGTCGTGGAGACAAAAAAGCATATTGTTTTTTAGAATCAACAACTACAAATGAAGTATCTGAGAAAAGATTAGAAATATTAGAAAATGAAACAGATGGTTTTAAAATTGCAGAAGAAGATTTAAAATTAAGAAATTCAGGGGAAATATTTGGACTTAAACAAAGTGGAATTTCAGATTTAGTATTGCTAGATATAGTAAAAAATATTAAAGAAATAGAACAAGTAAAAGAATTTGTTAAAAAATATTTAGAAGAACATAATGGTAAAATAAATAATGAATATCTAATAAAAGATATTAAAAATAAGCAAGATAATAAACATAAAGAATAGAGGAAACACGATGAAGAATTTGTTAATATTAACAGTATTATTAATAACATCTTGCAAAATAGTGCAACATGAAGTAAAAAAAGCAAATTCAAATGAGAATGTTAAAATGAATATTAAAATAAGGAAAATGAATAGAAAATTTGATCATAATATAGAAAAAATAGAATTAAAAGAAGATAAAATAATTACACCATATTCAGATTATCTGTATGTTTCTTATGATTTAATGTAAAAAAAAGGAGAGAATGATGAAAAAAGTATTAGTGGTAGTATTAGCAATGTTTACGTTTGTTTCTTGTAATACAATAGGGCATAGAGAATTAAGCGAAGTTAAGCAAAAAAATATGGGTATTATGTTAGATGGCATGAATCGTATTTCAAAAAAACTAGATTTAAAAAATGAAAAAGAAAAATTTAAAATTGAAGAATATATTTTGTATACATTAGCAAATATTTCAAATAATGATGAAGATAGAATACAATTTTTAACAGAGACTGAAAAAAGAATAGAAAGCAAAATGGAAGAAGTTCAAAGAAAATTGACATTAGAAGAAGCTAAAAAAATTATGTTTGATTTATATATAAATAGAGAAAAGAAATGAAAAAAAACTTAAAAAAACTTTAAAATAATGATATAATATAAGATAATCAAAAAAAATTAGGAGGAACAATGAGATTTTCAAACTTATTGATAAAAACATACAAGGAAAGTCCAAAAGAGGCTGAAGCGATAAATCATAAATTAATGTTGAGAGCATCTATGATTAAACAAATTTCTAGGGGGAATTATACGTATTTACCACTCGGTCTAAAAGTACTAAAAAAAATTGAAAATATAGTAAGAGAAGAAATGAATAAGGCTGGTGCTAATGAACTTCTTATGCCTATAATGCAACCTTCTGATTTATGGATTGAATCAGGTAGATTTAATGACTATGGGCCTGAACTTATGAGATTTAAAGATAGAAATCAAAGAGATTTTGTATTAGGACCAACACATGAAGAAGTTTCAGTTGCAATATTCAAAGATATGATAAATTCATATAAAGAATTACCTATAAACATGTACCAAATACAAACTAAGTTTAGAGATGAAATGAGACCAAGATTTGGACTTATGCGTGGTAGAGAATTTATAATGAAAGATGCATATAGTTATCACTTAACACAAGATAGTTTAGATGCTGAATATGAGAATATGAAACAAACATATATTAATATATTTAATAGATGCGGACTTAATTTTAGACCTGTTGAAGCAGATACGGGTTCTATAGGTGGTGCTGAAAGTCATGAATTTATGGTTTTAGCAAGTGCAGGTGAAGATGATATACTTTATTCAGATACAAGTGATTATGCAGCAAATGTAGAAAAAGCAAGAAGTATAATTGAATTAGAACAAGTCAAAGAAGAACCTAAGAAAATGGAGTTAGTGGAAACTCCTAATGTAAAAACTATTGAAGCATTATCTAATTTTTTAGATATTCCTAAAACTAAGACAGTAAAATCTTTATTATTTAAAGGAGATATTAAAGGCAAAATTAAATATTTCATGGCTTTAATTAGGGGAGATTTAGACGTTAATATTATAAAAGTAAAAAACGCTTTTGGTTTAAGTGTGGAATTAGAATTAGTAGATGAAAAAGATTTAGAATTATTAAATATAGTAAAAGGGTATATGGGACCAACTAATGATATGCCTAAAGAAATTCAAATAGTTATGGATGAAAGTGTTAAATATCTTTATAACTTTGTTATAGGGGGAAATAAAGAGAATTATCACTATATTAATACTAATTTAAGTGATATCAGATATGATGTAGTAGCAGATATTAGAACAGCAAGAGAAGGCGATATATCACCAGATGGTAAAGGAAAACTAAAAATTGCTAGAGGTATTGAAGTAGGGCATATATTTAAACTAGGTGATAAATATAGTAAGGCTATGGATGCAAAAGTATTAGATGAAAATGGTAGATTACAAACTGTAATTATGGGTTGTTATGGTATAGGTGTATCAAGAATAGCAGCTGCAGCAATAGAACAATTTAATGATGAAAACGGAATAATATGGCCAGTATCTATTGCACCATATACAGTAGATATTATAGCAACTAATATAAATAATGAAGAAATTTTAACTAAATCTGAACAAATATATAAAAATTTATTAGATAATAATATAGATGCAATATTTGATGATAGAAAAGAAAAGGCAGGATTTAAATTTAAAGATGCTGATTTAATAGGAATACCAATTAAAATTGTGGTTGGAAATAAAATAAGTGAAGGTATAGTTGAAGTTAAAAGTAGAAAAACTAATGAAAGCAAAGAAGTAAGTTTAGATAAGGTGTTAGATACGGTAAAAATTATGCTTGGAGAATAAAAAATGTTTGAAAATATAAAATATGAAGTGTTAAAAAAATTGTATGAAGATATATATACTGGTATAGAATATGATTCTAGAAAAATAAAAAAAGGAAATATTTTTGTTGCTATGAAAGGTAGCATAGTAGATGGTAAAAATTATATATCAAATGCTATTGAAAAAGGTGCTAGTATAGTATTAGTAGATGATAAAAATATAGATATATCTAAATACAATGTTAATATATATTATGTGGAAAATTTAAGAAACAATTTAGGAAAAATTGCTGCTAATATATATAATCATCCAGAAAAAAATCTAAAAATATTAGGTATTACTGGAACTAATGGTAAAACAACAACAACATATATACTAGAAAATATATTGCCAAATAGTTCAAGAATAGGAACTACAAATTATAGAATTTTAGATGAGTATTATAATGCAAATAATACTACACCTGAATCACTTGATTTAATCAAATTAATGGCTAAATCAGTAGAAAAAAAGGTAGAGTATTTTATAATGGAAGTTAGTTCACATGCTTTATCAATGGGGCGTGTAGATATGTTAAAATTTGATGGTGCAATATTTACAAATTTATCACAAGACCATTTAGATTATCACAAAACACTTGATGAATATTTTAATGCGAAATGTAGGATTATAGATTTATTAAAAAAAGATGCCAAGATAAGTATAAATACTGATGATAAATATGTTTCGACTATAAAAGATTTAACTATAAAGGAAAAAAGCATAAGTTTTGGAATAGAAACAGGTAAAATTAAAGGAAAAGTTTTAGAGTATACCAATGAATTAATGAAGGTAGAAATAGAATATAATAATAAAAAATATAGATTAGATACTAAACTTATGGGGAAACATAATTTATATAACATACTAGGAGTCATAAGTATGCTTACAAATTTAGGTTTAGATATAGAATATATAATTGATAAAATATCAAAAATTGATGCTGTGGTTGGAAGATTTGAATTAATACCAAATAATAAGAATTGTAAAATAGTTGTAGATTATGCACATACACCTGATGGTTTAGAAAATGTATTAAGAACTCTTAAAGAAATAACAAAAGGTAGAGTTATATGTATATTTGGAGCAGGTGGAGATAGGGATAAGACTAAACGACCTATTATGGCTAAAAAAGCAGCATTGTATTCTGACTATATAATATTAACATCAGATAACCCAAGAACTGAAAATCCTGATGAAATAATTGATAATATAGAGCAAGGCTTAATAGAATTAGCATATACTAATTATCAAAAAATTACTAAACGAGATGAAGCTATAAAAATGGGAGTTTTAATGCTTAAAGAAAATGACTCTTTAATGATAGCTGGTAAAGGTCATGAAGATTATCAAATAATAGGAACTAACAAAATACATTTTTCGGATAAGGAAGAAGTATTAAAAAATATAAGGAAGTAGTATATGAGAAGATATAATAAAATAAACGTAAAAAGAATAATAAAAATATTACTTATTATAATTTCTATAATAGTTTTAAAAAAACCTATATTTACTGCTTTTAACTATGTTAAAACAGGAACAATTCATTTGAATGATAATTTAGTTAATTTTAAATCAATTATATATGATGATATTAAAAACTTTAAAACAAAGATTGATATAGTTTCAAATAGTGCTGAGTACATAAAAAAAATAGAAGAAAAAGAAAGAAAATATCAAAAACAAGAATTTGATTTGAAAAGATTAAAAAATGTAGTACGGGAAAATTTAGAACTTAGAAATTTATTAGAAATAAAAAAAGATATTAAGTACGAAACTACAGTAGCAGAAGTTAAATTAGTAGAAGATGCTTATTCAAATGATGTCATGTACATTAAAAAAGGAAGTAATGACAATATAGAAAATGGACAAATTGTAATATATTCAGGAAGTATGATAGGAATAATTGAAAAAACTTTCCCAACATATTCAAAAGTTAAATTACTAGTTAATAAGGACACAAAAATAAGTGTTATATTAAATGATAGTTATTTAGGTATATTAAGGGGTAATGGGAATGGAACATTTTCAGTTAAAAATTATAATACTGATATAAATGATTATAATAATATTAGATTTGAAATAAAAACATCAGGTATAAGTGACTTTATTATAAAAGACATATATATAGGTACTTACGGAATAAGAGATATTAAAGAATTTAAGGAAACGAAAGAATTAGTATTTAAACCAGAATATAAATATGCCAATATAAATTTTGTATTAGTGATAAAAGAGGTGAAAAAATGAGATTTTTAAAATATGTAATAGTTATTTTCCTAAGTTTGAATTCATTTGCAGTAGATTTTTTTAATAAAGATTTTGCAGCACAAATAGAAGAAACAGGGAAAAAATATCATAAGAAATATAATATAGATTATAAGAAAAATAAAATTAGAGTAGAAATATTAGAACCTAAGGTAAATAAGGGAGAAATATATACATATACTGATAGTGAAAAGTATGTATATTATCCTAAATTAAAACAAACGGTAAAACAAAGTTATGTAAATGAAGATAATGATATAATATTAGCATTAAAAACATTACAAAAAATTGATAAAACTGTAGTAAAAGATGGTAGAAAATATATAGTTGAAAATAAAAAAATAAAGCGTATAGAGTCAGAACTATATAAAATATATTTTGAATATAAAAATAATAAAATAAGTAGTATAAAATTTGTGAGCGATGAGGAAGAAATAAATTATATATGGAAATATTAAAAGATGAAGCTTTAGTATTAAAAAGAAAAAATGTAAATGAATCTAATGTGAGTATTTCATTATTTACAAAAAAATATGGTAAAATAAATGCAATAGCATATGGAGTAAGATCTACTAATAAAAAAGAAAAAATAAGTCTTAATCCAATTTCATATATAGAATGTGAATTAAAAAAAACAAATGATAACTATATTTTAATGAACTATAATATGAAAATAGGGTATAATAAGATATATAGTAATATTGATAAATTGCAAATGGCAATGTATGTTGTATATACTTTAAATAAAATTTTAACATATAGTGTAGTTGAACATTTATTGTACGATAGAGTAGAAAAAGTATTAAATTATTTAGAAAACATAGATAACAGTTTACTTAAATCAGAAAATTTTAATGATAAATTTTTAAACTCATATTTGAAAAAAGTTATGTTAGATATTGGAATATATGATAATAGTATAAATTTTAAAACCTTAAAAAATATAGAAAAATATATTAATGATTATTTAGGGGTAGATATAGATTATACACAAATAATGATAGGAGTTGGTAGAAATGCAAATAAGTGATTACTTAAAATTAGAGGCTATAAATTTAAAATTAGGTTCTAAAGATAAAAAAAGTATATTAAAAGAACTTTTTTCAGGCTTAGCAAATTGTAATGAAGTAAATGATGCTAAAAAATGTTATGATGATTTACTTGAAAGAGAGAATTTGGGAAGTACGGGAATAGGAAAAGGTGTTGCCATACCGCATGCTAAAACTAGTGGAGTAGATAAAATAATAATGACAATAGGTATTTCTGAAAATCCTATTGAATATAATTCTATTGATAATAAAGAAGTAAAATTATTTTTTATGTTTTTAGCACCAACAAATTTATCACAAGAATATTTAATATTATTAGCAAAAATTTCAAGATTTATAAAAGAAGAAAAATTTAGAGAAAAATTATTAAATGCTAAAACTAAAGATGAAATTGGAGAAATTTTAAGATTGAAGGAAAGTTAAAATGAGATGTATTTTTTGTAAACATGAGGACACTAATGTTGTAGATTCACGATTAGTAGAAAACAATTCAATAAAAAGAAGAAGAGAATGTAGAGAGTGTGGTAAGCGATTTAATACTATGGAATCTGCTACTCTTCCTAGTTTATTAGTACTCAAAAAAAATGGAACTACTTCTTTATTTCAAAGAGAAAAAATTTTTAATGGAATTATAAGGGCCTTCGAAAAAAGAAATTGTGATCATAATAAAATAATTGAATTAGTTGATAAAATTGAGATGCAAATTAGGGAAAATTATAAAAAAGAAATAAAAAGTTCTGAAATAGGAGATATAATATTAAATAATTTAATAGATATAGATGAAGTAGCCTATGTTAGATTTGCATCTGTGTATAATAAATTTGAGAATTTAGATAGCTTTATAGAAATAGTAAATAAATTGAAAGCAGAAAAAGGTAAGTAATATGCAAAAAAATATATATAAAATTATTTTTCTTTTAGTAATGATTTTCTTAATAATTAGTATTTTAAGACCAATACCTGCTAGAAGGGCTAAAATTGCCTATCAAAAAGAACAAACTAAAATATTAGAAGAAAAATTAAAAGAAGAAAAGAAAATAAATGAAAAATTAAAACAAGAAATAGAAGATACAAAAAAAATAAGTCATATTGAAAAAATATCTAGAAATAATTTGAAAATGTCTAAGGATGGAGAAAAATTATATAAATTTATAGATGATAATGACAATAAAGAAGAAAATCAAGAAAAAGATAAAAATCAAGAAAAAAATGAAGATGAAAAAGAAATAAAAAAAGAAAAGGAGAATAAATAATTGAATAAAATAGAGCAATTTTTTGAAAAATTGAAAACAAATAATATAACAGAAATTCAAGACAAATATATTTTTACAATATCAAAAAGTTATTACTTAAAAGTTTTTTTGTTTATATTAATAATAAGTATTAATATATTATATACAGTAAGAAATATACACAGTCTAAATATTATTGTAGTGATTTTATTGCTTTTTATAAGTTCATATGTAATTTATTCAATATACACAGTTCTTACTTATAAGTTAATCATAGAAAATAAAAAACTTATATTTGAAAAAAATGTAATTGATTTAACGAAAGTAGACAGTTTAAAAATAGTAATGGCTAGAATTGGTGGAACTAAATTTGATAGTTGTTTAGAATTAATTTCAGAAAAGAAAAAATATATTATAAGATTAAACTTAAATAAAAGTATTGATTTTGTAACAATAATATCAAAAATTTCTGGCAAAAAAGTAGAAAAATAGGAGTAATATGGTAGAATTATTTATTGCATACAGGCATATAAAAGAAAGAAAATTTCAAACTATAATTTCTATTACGGCTATTTCATTAGCCTTAGTAGTTTTTATAACATCACTTGCAGTTTCAGGTGGTTTAACTAAAAATACACTTAATTCATTACTTTCACTTAATCCACATTTAACAGTTAAATATATAGATCAAAGTGAGAATGAATATGAAAATACAATTTCTAATATTAATGACAGTGAAATAATTAATAAAACTGCAGCTATTGATATACAAGGTTTTATTAAATATGATGGACAAAATATAATACCTTTAATAAAAGCAACTGATATTGGAAGTTTAAATGTTAATATAGAAGATGGGAATTTATTAAGTTCGGATTTAGATACAGTAGTTATAGGAGAAGAACTTAGAAAATCAATAGGTGCTAATATAGGAGATAATATTAATGTATTATCACTTAAAGGAAAAGAAATAAGATTAAGATTAGTCGCAACATTTAAAACAGGTTTTTTACCTTATGATAGTAATTTAGTAATAGTTCCATTAGAAGTTGGTAAAATATTAAATGAAGTTGGAAATAAAATAACATCAATAAATATTAATGTTAAAAATCCTAGTGATATAACTAAATTAGATAAACTTAAAAATGAAATAATATTAAAAGATTCAAATTTATATGCATACACTTGGGCTGATGAAAATTCTAATTTATTATCAGCTATAAGAATAGAAAAGTTTATTTTGATAACTATACTAAGTTTTTTATTTATCATAGCAAGTTTTGTTGTTGCAGTAATATTAAATATATCTGTTAGAGAAAAAACTAATGATATAGGTATATTAAAAGCATTTGGTTATACTAAACAAAATATAATGAAAATCTTTTTATTTGAAGGTATATTTGTTGCAATATCCGGTATAGTTGTATCTATGATACTAAGTCCTATTGCTATAAAAGGATTATCACTATTATCAGAAACCATTTTAGGTAATACATATTATCTATCAAAATTACCTATAGATATAAAACTAAGTGAAGTATTAATAATTTATTTAGTTTCGCTAGTATTAGTGTTTTTAGCTTCTATAATACCAGCAAGAAATGCTGCTAAATTAGATACAACACAAGCTATTAAATTTAATTTATAGGAGTAAATATGGAAATTTTAAGATTAGAAAATTTAACTAAAATTTATGAAACAAAAGTAGAAAAAATAAAAATATTAGATAATATAAATTTTGTAGTGAATGATGGAGATTTAATATCTATACAGGGAAAATCTGGTAGTGGTAAATCTACTTTATTAAATATTTTAGGCTTGCTTGATACACAATATCAGGGTAAAATAATATTAGAAGGAACAAGATCAGAAAATATTGGTTTTGTCTTTCAATTTCATCATTTGTTGCCAGAATTTACTGCTATTGAAAATGTTGCTATGCCAGCACTTAGAAATAGTAAAGATAAAAATAAAGTATATGAACATGCCAAAGAATTGTTAGGTTTAGTTGGTTTAGGAGATAGATTAGATTTTTATCCTAGTGAATTATCAGGTGGACAAAAGCAAAGAGTGGCTATTGCAAGAGCCTTAATAAATAATCCTAAAATTATTTTAGCAGATGAACCAACTGGTAATTTAGATACTGAGAATAGTATTAACATTAATGAGTTGTTTTTAAAAATAAATAAGGAAAAAAATAAGGCTATAATAATAGTTACCCACAGTATTGAATTGGCTAATATAGCAAATAAGAAGTATATGCTTAAAAATGCTAAATTAGTTAGTATATAGGAGGTTATTATGAAGTTTATTATCAGTGGGAAGCATTTAGATTTGACAGAAGCAATTAAAAATTATGCAGAAGAAAAATTATCTAAGGTTGAAAAATATACCGAAGATATTAATAAAATGGACGTTCAAATTGAAGTAGAAAAAACAAAAACAGAAGGAACATTACATAAAGCAAGTGCAACTTTATATATTTTAGGTAAGACAATTAGAATAGAAGAGATAGATAAAGATATGTATACAGCAATAGATTTATTAGCTGATAAATTAACTAGACAAGTTAGAAAACATTTAGAAAAAAAGCAAAATAAATAATTTAAAAGAACCCTTTAGGGGTTCTTTTTTGAAAGAAATTTAAAAAAAATCATTTACTAATAGCGATATTAAGGGTATAATAATAGAGTATTAATATAATATAAATAAAAATAGGAGGTTATTTTATGTCAAAAAAATTAATTTTTGCTATATCAGCATTAGTATCTGCAACTTTATTTGCATCTAAACCTATAGCACTAAATTTAATTCACATTAACGATCATCATTCACATTTAGAACCATCAGTTGTTAATATGAAAATAGATGGTGTTAAAACTAAGGTTAAAATAGGTGGTTATCCTGAAATGGTTGGGATAATAAAAGAATTAAAGAAAACAAAAACTAATCCCATAGTATTACATGCAGGTGATGCTATTACAGGAACTCTGTATTTTACTTTATTCGGTGGGTCAGCAGATGCTGATTTAATGAATGTAACTGGTTTAGATTATTTCACACTAGGAAATCATGAATTTGATGCTGGTAATGAAGGATTAAAAAAATTCTTAGACTATTTAAAAGTCCCTACAATATCTGCTAATGTAAATCCTGATAAAGGTAGTATATTAGAAAATTATTGGAAACCTTATGCTATTAAAGAAATAGATGGAGAAAAAATAGGAATTATAGGATTAGATGTAGTTAAAAAAACTGTAAATTCTTCTAGTCCAGGTAAAGATATTAAATTTGTTGATGAAATAGAAGCAAGTGAAAAATATGTTAAAGAATTACAAGCAATGGGTATAGATAAAATTATATTATTATCTCATGCAGGAGCAGAAAAGAATTTTGAAATTGCTCAAAAAGTTTCAGGAATAGACGTAATAATTACAGGAGATACACATTATTTATTTGGTAATGATTCTCTTAGAGAATTAGGTTTACCTGTTAAAAGTGAATACCCAACTGTATTTAGAAGCCCTAGTAATGAGCCAGTTGTAGTAGTTGAAGCGTGGTCTTATTCACAAATAGTAGGGGATTTAGAAGTTCAATTTAATGAAGATGGATTAATAACTAAAATTAAAGCACAACCATTAATCCCCTATCATACAAATTATTTTGAAAGAAAAGATAATAATGGTAAAAAATATAATCCTAAAGGAAAAGAATTACAAGCAATCTTAAATAAATTAGATGGTAATCCATACTTTGTTAGAGCGAAAGCAGATAAAGTAGCGGCTGAAATACTTTCTAAATATGAAAAACAAAAGAAATCATTAGGTGGTGAAGTTGTAGGTAAATTAGTTGGAGAATCAATGCCAGGTGGTTCAGAAAATAGAATACCTAATAAAGATAATCCAAAAGGTTCAGTTGCAACTAGATTTATCGCTGAAACTATGTTAACACAAATGAGAAGTTTTGGAGAAAATGCACATATAGATTTAACTATACAAAATTCTGGTGGAGTTAGAGCAAATATAGAACCAGGTGTAATGACATATAATGACGCATATACTATATTACCATTTGGAAATACTTTAGTTTTAATGAAATTAACAGGTGCTGAAATTAAACAAGTACTAGAAGATGCTATAGATTTTGCATCAACTAATTCAACAGGAGCATTCCCATATGGAGCAGGTATAAGATATGAAGCAAATCAATATAAAGATGCAAATGGTAAAAGATTAGTAAAAGTTGAAATACAAGATGCTAAGACTGGTGCGTGGAGTTTAATAGATGAAAGTAAAGAATATGTAGTAGGAACTAATGCATATATAGCTGGTGGAAAAGATGGATATGCTACTTTCGGAAAAATATTTAAAGAAAGAGGAGCAGAAGATACATTCTTACCTGATGCTGAAAGTTTAATTAAATTTATGAAATTAAATCCTGAATTTAAAACTTATTCAGATTCTAATGTAATATTCCATTATGATGCAAAAAATCCTATTAATAAAAAATAGACTATATAAAAACTAAGCCTTAAAAAGCTTAGTTTTTTTAGTCCATAAGTTCTATGCAAACTGTGTCTGCTAATAATAACCCTTTTCTAGTTAAGAGTACTTTTTGATTAATTATTTGTAATAAACCTCTTTTAATTAATTTATCTATAATTTCTTTTTTATCTTCTGCTATATCAATACCTTTATTCAATAATCTAAGGCTTAATATATATTTTAAATTTTTTCTTTCTTTTTCATCAACTATTTCAATTGTAGTTTCATTTACTGGAACAATTCCCTTATCTAGCATTTCATAGTATGTTTTTAGTTTTTTTATTTTTTCAAATCTTTTATCATCATAATAACTAGAAGCACTTATACCTACTCCAATAAATTCTTTGTTTTCCCAATATTTAACGTTATGTCTACCGTATAATTTATTTTTTGCAAAACTAGAAACTTCATAATGTTCATAACCCATTTCTTTTAATCTTTCAATAATTCTTAAGAACATTTTAGTCTCTAATTCTTCACTAAGAGCCATTATTTTTTTCTCTTTAAGTAATTTATAAAATTTTGATTTCTTTTCCCAAATAAGTGAATATATGGAAATGTGTTCAGGGTTTAATTTTTCTATCATATCTAAGTCATGTTCTAATATTTCAAGAGTTTGTGTAGGTACTGCAAAAATTAAATCAAGTGATATATTATCAAAACCGGCTTTTCTAGCATCATAATATGTTTTTATACCATCAGCATTATTATGTTCTCTATTCATAAGTTTTAGTATATCATCATTAAAACTTTGTATACCTATACTAAGTCTATTAACACCTAATTTTTTTAATTCGTTTAGTTTATCTAAGTTCATATTAGTTGGATTTAATTCCAAAGTAATTTCTGCATCTTTTGTATAATTTAAAGTTGAAATTATACTTTTAATATTTTCTATACCTAAAACAGAAGGAGTTCCTCCACCAAAATATACTGTATCATATGTATACTTTGGGTATAGATTTATCTCTTTTTTTATATAATCTACATATCTATCGTATTCTCTTGCCATATTAGTCAGTATGTAAAAATCACAATAAGAACATTTCCTATTGCAAAAGGGTATGTGTATGTATATGGCATCTATGTTTTTTTTCATTGCTATATTCCTTTCGTAGTTATTATAAAAAAAAAGCTAGTATCTAGCTAATAATTTAATGGTGCCCAGACACGGAATCGAACCATGGACACAAGGAGCTTCAATCCTTTGCTCTACCAACTGAGCTATCTGGGCATATATATTTATTGGCGGAAGTGACGAGACTCGAACTCGCGACATCTTGCGTGACAGGCAAGCACTCTAACCATCTGAGCTACACCTCCAAATTAATGGTGGTCACAACTGGGCTCGAACCAGTGACCCCCTGCTTGTAAGGCAGGTGCTCTCCCAACTGAGCTATGCGACCAACAAATGAATTTTACTACAAAATTAATATAGTTGTCAAGTGTTTTCATGAATTTATCAAAATTTTATAAATTTTAATAAATGTGGTAAATATTTGTATTTTTTGCTATAATTAACTTAGAAAATTAATTATTTAATTAAGAGAGGAAAGATAGCTATGAAAAAAATTATTATGTGCTTATTTATGGTATTAGCAGTATCATGCGGGAGTAAAACTTCAACTATACAAAATTCAGAGATTAAAACAGCAATAAAGGTTGATATAGATAGTATTAATCCATATAAGATGGTTTCAGCACCAACTAAGGAGATTATGTATAATGTTTATGAAGGTCTATTAATGCCAAAAGAAGATGGAACATTAAGACCTGCTATAGCAAAAGAATATAGTATAGATAAAGATGGGAAAACATATTCATTTATCATTAGAGATAATGTATATTTTCATAATGGAGAAAAATTAACCATAAAAGACGTAATATTTTCTTTAAATAAAATTAAAGAATTAAAATATCAGAAAGAATTTAATAATATAGTATCAATTAATGAAACTAAAAATCCATTAGAAGTAAATATAGTTTTAAAAGAACCTGATTCTTCATTTATATATAGTTTAACAACACCTATAATATCTGAAAAAACATATGATGATTTAGATAAAATAGAAAACGGAACAGGACCTTATTTTGTAAAAAAATATACAAGAGAACATAAATTAATTCTTAATAAGTTTGATAAATACTATGGAGATAAAGCAAATATAGAAGTAGTGGATATAGATATAATACCTAATGTAGAAACTATATTTTTAAATTTCATAAGTAATAAATACAATTTTTTAGGTTCAGTTGATACTAAAAGATTAGATGATATAAAAGATAAAAAGATTATAACTTACCCTGAGAATATGTTATTTATCATGGGTATAAATAATAAGAAATTTAATTTAGAATTAAGAAAATCAATAGTATCTGCTATAGATAAGAAACAAATAATAGAAAAAGCAACAAATAACTATGCAATAGAATTAAAAAGTTTAAAAACTAATGTTGATAAAGAATTAGTAAAAGATTTAACATTAGATTTAAAAATACCATCTAATTACAAGATATATTTAGATACTGCACAAGTTATTAAAGAGCAATTATCTAAACATGGTATAAAAGTTAATATAATACCACAAGAATTTGCAACTTGGTTAAAAGATGTATATACTGATAGAAATTATGATATTACACTTATAGCTTTATCGGGTAAATTAGATAAAGATTCAGTATATAGAAGATTTACAAGTGATTATAAAAGAAACTTTTTAAATTATAGTAATAATGAATATGATGAACTTATAATGCTTGCTAAAAAGACATTTGATATAAATAAGAGAGATGAATTGTATGAAAAAGCATATGAAATATTGATAAATGATTATGCTAGTGCCTTTATAATGGATCCTAAGATAGCAGTTGCTATGGACAAAAATATTACAGGATATACTACTTATACAATACCATATGTTGATTTTGCAAAATTAAAATTTGGAGAATAAAATGTATTTTATAAAAAAAATATTAAAGGGAATTTTTAGTATATATATAATATCAACTATATCTTTTTTCATAATATCACTTATACCAGGTGATCCTGCAACAGCTATATTAGGTGTTGATGCAACTTATGAACAAATATTAGAATTTAGAAGTAATTTTGGCTTAGATGAGCCAATTTTACTTAGATATATACATTGGCTAAAAAATGTAATCATGGGTGATTTTGGTATGTCTTATAGATATGATATGCCCGTAAAAGATTTAGTTTTAGAAACATTACCTTTGACTATATTAGTTAGCATAATTTCACTTTTAATAATTTTTTTCGTTTCAGTTATATTGTCGTTTTATATAAACAGTATAAAAAATAAAAAAATAAAAAAAATATTTGAAATTATTTTAAATATAAGTATAGCAGTTCCAACATTTTGGTTAGGCATAATATTTATATTTATATTTTCAGTAATATTGAATCTATTTATTACTTCATATAATGGGACATTTGTTTCTCTTATATTACCCTGTATAATAATTTCAATACCACAGATTGCGTTTATAACTTTAAATATAAAAGCAAATCTTTACACAGAAACTAGATTAGATTATGTTAAATTTCTATATTCAAATGGAATGAATAAGAGAATATTAAATATGTATATTCTAAAAAATGCCATACTTACAACTATACCATTATTTGGGTTAATAATTTTGGAATTAATTACAGGTATAGTAATAGTAGAACAAATATTTTCGATTCCAGGTATAGGAAGACTTTTATTAACATCTATTGCAACAAGAGATATTAAATTATTACAAGCTTTAATAATTTATACATCCTTAGTTGTAATAATAATAAATTTAATTATTGATTTACTATATGTTAGCCTTGATAAGAGAATAAGGTTAGGTGTTAATAAATGAGAAAATATGTAAAATATATAGTGATATTTTTTATCCTAGTATTATTTATTAAAAATCCATATGATATTAATTCTGAATTTTTACAAAGATCTAGTCTAAGTAATTTAATGGGAACTGATGATTTAGGTAGAGATATATATACTAGACTATTATTGGGAACTTTTAATACTGTATTAATATCAGCAATTTCAATAGGTTTGTGTACAATAATTGGGAATATTATAGGGTTTTTATCGGGGTATTTTGGTGGAATAATTGATTATGTTTTTCAAATGTTAGTAGAAATCATATTATCAATTCCATCAATATTAATTGCAGTTACAGTGGTAGTAATAATACAAAAACCACAAATATCATTAATAATCTCTATGATAATTATGTATTTACCACTTGTGATTAATTATGCAAGGGGACTAGTAATTAAAGAAAAAGATAAAAACTATGTAATTGCTGCAAAAACATATGGAGTTAAAAATATTAGAATAATTGTTAAGCATATATTTCCTAATGTAAAAAAATATGTTTTAACAAATTTGGGAATAAATTTTTCCAAAGGAATATTGACGGAAGCAGGCCTTGGTTTTCTAGGAATAGGTTTAGATCCATCTATACCAACTCTTGGAAATATGTTAAATGCATCTAGATCGTATTTTATAAAAGCACCATGGTTTACATTATTTCCAGGTATCATAATAATAGTAATAGTATATTATGCAAATAAATTTTCTAAGGGTAAAGGTAGTATAAAGAATGGTAAAAGAATTAGAAATTAAAAAATTAAATGTACATATTGATGGAGAACATTTATTAAAAAATATAGATATGGAAGTTTATGAAAATGAAGTTGTGGGAATATTAGGAGAATCTGGTTCTGGCAAAACTTTGACAGTTAAATATATATTAGGTATATTACCTGAAAGAAGTGAAATAAAAGTTGAAAAATTTAAATTAAACGATAAGGTAGGAGTGGTATTCCAAAATGCTTTTACACTATTAAATCCAACAGTTAAAATAGGGAAACAGTTAAAGCATTTATATTATTCACACTATAAAACCTATAACGGTTTTGAGAAAAGAATACAAAATTTATTTGATAAAGTTGGATTATTTGATACTAAAAAATATCTTGATAAATATACATTTGAAGCTAGTGGTGGAGAAAATCAAAGAATTGCAATAGCAGCAGCCTTAGTTTCTGACCCAGAGATATTTATAGCAGATGAAATCACAACAGCATTAGATACTGAAAGTAAATTAGAAGTTATAAACTTGTTAAAAAAGATTAAAGAGAATAAGAAATCTATAATTTTTATAACTCATGAGATAAATCTTATGAAAAAATTTGTAGATAGAATATATGTAATGTATAAAGGTGAGATTATAGAGAGTGATACGACCGATAATATATTTACTAACCCAAAACATCCATATACTAGAAAATTAATAGAATTAGAAAATAAATATTATAGTGAAATTGATGAATAAGTGAAAGTGATAAATAGAATGGAAAAATATTTTAATAAAATGGAAAAAGATTTTCTTTTTGAAAATAGGCAAGGACAAAAAGAAATGTCTGAAATAGTAGAAGATGCTATAAATAATAATAAACATATACTAATAGAAGCAGGAACAGGTATAGGTAAAACAATGGCATATTTAATGCCAAGTATTTTATATGCAAAAAAAAATAAACAAAGAGTATTAATATCTACTAACACAATAAATTTACAAGAACAATTATTAAATAAAGATTTACCCTTATTAGAAAAAATTATAGACCAACCAATAGAATATGCTATTGTAAAAGGTCGTTCTAACTTTGTTTGTGGTAATAGATTACTAAAAAATTCTGACAATGAAGAGTTGATAAATTGGTATAAAAATACTAAAACAGGAGATAAATCAGAAATAGATTTTAGTATAACTAATGAGCAGTGGCTTAGTGTATGTAGTGATATTGATTATTGTACACAATATCAATGTTCTAAAACTAATAACTGTTTTTTTTACAAATCTAGAAGAAGTTTACAAAGTAAAGAAGTATTAATAGTTAATCATTCTTTGCTATTTTCTTCATTTGAATTTGAGCATATGTTACCTGAATATGATATTTTAATTCTAGATGAAGCACACAAACTAGAAAACGTTGCAAGATCGTATTTTGAAGTTAAAATTAATTCCAAAGATATATTTTTAAATATAGGCTTATTACACAACAAAAAGACTAACAAAGGTGTATTGACTAGGCTAATTAACGAATTGACGAATTTAGGGGCAAATAAAGAGCAACTAGAAGATATAAAAATTGATTTCAGTGATGTCATAAACAGTATATATGATATATATCTATTATTAAGTAATAATTTAATAAGCATACTATTAAATAATAATAGTTATAATATAAGAAAAAATAAAATAGAAAAAGAATTAGATAAATATTATGAATATATAGATAGATTAAAATCAAAATTAGTAATTTTAATAAAGCTTGAAAACAAGATTGAAAATATGCTTGATATATACATAGTAAGCGATGAAGTAAAATCAAGTTTTTATATGTTATATGCTAAAATAAAAGAAAATTTAGAAAAATTATTTGAGATACAAAAAAATAACGAAGAAGATTATGTTAATTGGTTTCAATATAATTCAAATACAGCAGAGTTAAGTATAGTATCAACACCAATAGATATATCTAATCAATTTGAAAGCATATTTAAAGGAATAAGTGTTGTAATGACTTCTGCAACTTTAAAAGTAAACGATAGTTTTGATTTTATAAAATCAAGACTAGGATTAAATAATTTTGAATTTTATAGTGTAAATTCACCTTTTGACTATGATAAGAATATGAGAATAGGAATATCAACTAATAATTTCAATCCTAATAGCAATGATTATATGGAATATGTAATTGATTTTTTAAATAAATATTTAGAAAAAAATAATGAAGGAACTTTTATACTTTGTACTTCATATAAACAAGTTGAACAAATTTATGCTAAACTTGATTTAGAACATTTCAATATATTAAAGCAAGGGACTATGTCTAGAAATAATTTGATTGAAAATTTTAAAATTAATAAAAAGTCTATATTGATAGGGACTGATAGTTTTTGGGAAGGTGTAGACGTAAAAGGAGAAAAATTAAAAAGTGTTGTTATAGTAAAACTTCCATTTATATCTCCTGATGACCCAATAATTGAAGCAATAACTGAAAATATGTCTAAGCATAATATAAATGCTTTTATGAATTACCAGTTACCTTTAATGATAATTAAGTTAAAACAAGGTATAGGTAGACTTATAAGAAGTAAGCAAGATAGTGGAGACATAATAATATTAGATAATAGAGTATATACTAAACGATATGGAAAAAATATTATAAATTCATTACCTAGTAAAAACATATTAAAAATAAAATAAGATAGAGAAAAATGCCCAAGAATAGAAAAATAAAAAATTTGAAATATATGACTATTTATAATATAATATAATGTAATTAAAAATAAAAAAGAGTGATAAAATGAAAAAATTGAAATATATAATACCGTTAATATTAATAACACTAATCACTTCTACATATTATACGATAAAGTATAATATAACAGAAATTACTAATTTTGTCGTGAAAGATTTAGTGAAATTAAATATTGATGCAGGTAAAATAGAATTAAATGGTTTTAATATTGATTTAAATGACGTAGTAGTTAATGAATTAGACGGAACAAAAGTTGGAACTATTAAAAAAGCAACATTAAGATTTAATCCTTTACTAATAACAAGAATAGGTAGCGTAGACGTTTACGGTGCTAATTTTGATATTATACAAAATAAAGATGGAAAATTTAATGTAGATAATATACTTCCAAAAACTAATATAAAGCGTAAAAAAAGAAGAAATTCTAATTTAGGAAATGTATATTTACATGATTCTAAAATTAGATATATTAGTAAAAAATTTGATAAAGAAATAGAAGAAATTGTTGAAAATGTAAATGGGAAAATTAATTTATTATCAGGTATAGGTTATGATATAAATGTAGAAGGTCTTACTAAAAATGGTGTTATAGGCGTAAGACTTAGAAAAGAGAATAAGTATCTTAAATTAAATTTTAAAGATTATAAGGCTCGTGATGAATTTTTACAATATGTACCCATTGATTTTATTAAATCCGGTTTAGCAACATTAAATGGTACATTGGAAATATATAAAAAAAATCAGGAAAATAAAATTAAATCTGATTTAGATATATCAGTTGATAGTGCTTATTATAAAGATTTTGACAAAGAAATTAAAGATATTAATGCTAAATTAGTAGTAAAAGATAAAAAAATAGATATTATAGCCGATGCTAGGGTAGATAATAAACCAGTTAAATTAACATTAAATACAGTTTTAAATGATAATATGAAATTAAAATTAGATATAGAAGATATTTCATTTTACACTTTAAAAAAATATAAATTATTAGATAAAATTAATGTTGATATTGATGGAAATGTTAGTGGAAGTATAGATACTTTATTTACTTTTAAAGATAAAAAAATAAAATTAGAAAAATATAATTTAGATATTAAATCAGATAGTTTAAATGTATTTGGTAATGATTTAAAAGACGTTAAATTAACGCTAGATGAAAAAAATATTTTATTAACCAGTAAATTAGATGATATAGAAATAAAACTTAAATCTAATGAATATGACATAGAAAAGCAAATGGTCAAGTTGCATATAGATGCAACTAATGTCCCAGTAGTTGAAGAAATTAATGCCGATATAGAATATAATGATAAAAAAATATTTGCTAAGTTATCTAATAATGATAATAGTATCAGTATAAATGGTACTACCGATGCTAATTCTAATCATGACTATGATATAGTTGCAAAACTTAAAGAATATGGAAATATAAATGCTAAGGTAGTAGGTAAATCAGATAAAATAGACGTTGAATTTAAAACAAATTCAGAGTATTTTTATAAAGTTGTAGATATACATAATTTGCAAACCGAAGGTGTAATTAAAGATATATTAGGTGAAAGAAAATTAAATGCAAAAGTTCAAGCAGATGAAGTTTGGTTAAATTATCAAAGACTAGTTAATGTGAAAGCAGATATTGAATATGCTGATAATAAAATAAATATAAATAATATAAAAAATGAATTTTTAGATGCAACTGCTAGATATGATTTAGATGATAAGTTAATATACTTTGATGCTAAATTAAAAAACTATATGCTGTATACTACTTCAAAGAAATTAGATATTAATGTTATGGCTAGTAATTTAGCGTTAAGTGGAAGTACAGATTTAAAAAATATTAATGCTACTGGTACTCTTAAAAACTCAGATATATATTTAGATGGTAAAAAAATAGGGGTTATTAAGTCAGACGTATTAATTGAAAATGAAAATTTAAAATTAAATGCTATTTTAAATGAGAGTAAATTATTAGTAAATTATAATATAAAAGCTAAATATTTAGATGCTAAAATGGTAATAGACCAAGAATTATCTAAAATTAAAAAATTTGATGAATTAAACGCAGTACTTAAAAGTGATATAAATATTAAAGGAAAACTTGATAATTTATATGGAGATATGACATTAAGGCTTAAAAATATTAAATATAATAACAAAAGTATGCCTGAATTTAGTATAAAATCTAAATTTAAAGATATTGATATATTAGAAGAAAATAAAAAAGGTAAAATTGATATAGAAAAATTTCAACTTATAAAGGATGGTAAGAGTATATACTCAACTAATTTATACATTGATTTAGAAAATTTAAACATGAATTTAGACTTAGATTCAAAAAATGTAGATTTATCTCAATTTTCTCCTGATTTATTAGGAAATGTAGAATTAAATGCATATTTGAGGGGTAATTTAAAAGATTATTTTGGAGAAGTAATAATTAACTCTAGGGAAATAAATATTCTAGAGAATAAATTTAAAAATTTAGCATTATCTATACAAGTTAATAATAAAGGTATAAATATAGGACAAGGTTATGTTGAATATGAAAAAAATCCTTTAATAGTAGATGGTTATTTATTATACACACCATTAGATTATAACTTTAAGGTACTTGCAAAAGATTTTGATTTAGGTTTTTTAAAACTTAATAAAAATGTAAAAGAAGCAAGTGGTATAGCGGACGTAGATTTAATTGCCAGTAACGGTAATGTAAAAGGGGATATTAAACTTAATAATTTAAGATTATTAACAACTGATATAGACATAGAAAGAGCCAATATAGATATAGGCTTACTTAATAAAAATGTTAAAATAAATGAATTTAGCACAAATTTAAATGGCGGAAGAATAGAATTGACAGGTAATTTTATGTTCCCAGTACTAGATGAAAATTTTATAAATAACAAAAAATTAAAATTAAATGATTTCAATCTTAAATTAATGTCAAGAAATGTTGTACTTAAAAATAATAAAAATAATGTTAAATTTAATACAAGTCTGACATTAAACGAGAAAAAATTATTAGGAAAAGTTGAAATATTAGGTGGTTACTTAAATGATATAAATGCCTTTGAAACAAAGAATAAAAATAAAAAATCAAATTATTTTGTTACAATTATTCAAGAAATAGTATATAATATAATGAGAGAATATAAAGTTAAAGTAGATTTAAATATTAAGAAACCTATTTTAGTTGATATTCCTAATTATATCTTAATAAAAGATATAGGTGGTAAAGTAGTAGGGAATTTAGATATAGAGTATTATAGAAATAAAGCATATGTAAATGGAATTTTAAATGTAGATAATGGATCATTTGATTTTAACAAAAATCATTTTAGAGTAGATAGATTGAAGGTTGAATTTGATAGAACAGACGTTAAATTAAACCCATCAATTGACTTAAAAGCAGCAACAAATATAAATAATGAGAATATAGAATTATCTATTAATTCAAAATTAAGTGATATATTTATAAACTTTAAATCTGAAAACTCTAGGTCAAGAGAAGAAATAATTAATTTATTGACTCTTAATGGAAAAAATATTGATAGTGGTAAAGATGCATTTAATTTTGCAGCTAAAACTGCCATAAATCAATTAGTTAGTACATTTACTAACCCTATAGCTCAAAAGTTAGGGTTTACAAAATTTGAAATAAATGCAGGCGGTTTAAACGGTAAGGAATTTACAATAGGTAATTTAAGAAACGCTTCTGCTAATTTCTATTTACAAGGTTTAATATATAAAAATATATATTGGAACTTGAAAACTAACATACCATTTGACACAAGAAATAATGCAATAGATTATGATATAGGTTTATCATATGATATAAAAGAAAATGTTAACGCTAATTTTGGTGTTAAATTAGATTCAAAAGTAAAAGGTATTAAAGATATTGATTTTTATACTGGGGTAAGCTTTAAAAGAAAATTTAATCATATTTCAGATATCTTTAATAGGAAAGGAAAAAAATGAGAAAAAATTTACAAAAAGTAATGTTATTAGTTTCATTATTTATAACGGCTAATGTTATGGCTGAAAATACTGATATACTTACTCAAAATGCTAATACTAATCAAAGAGTTAATGTATATGTTAATAATATTAGTGTAGCAGGGAATAGAAATGTAGATTTATCAGAAATAATAAAACAAAGCAATATAAAAAGAGGAGATTTATTTGATCCTGAAAAAATAAAAGAACTTATGAATAAAATTATAGAAACAGGGTATTTCCAAACAATAACTCCTGATGTTAAAACTAATTTGGAAAATAAAAGTGTAGATATAGTTTTAAATGTTAAAGAAAATCCAGTTTTAAATAGTGTAACTTTAAAAGGTGTAACAGTATTTGACGTGGAAGAATTAAAAAAATCGTTAGGATTAGAAAAGGGTAGATTATTTAATTACTATTTTGTTGACCCACAAAGAAGTCCAATTTTAGAAGCATACTTTAAAGCAGGTGTAATAGCACCATTTATAGCAAGTTCAAATTTAGATGAAAATAATAACTTAGTTATAGAAATATCAGAAGGGACATTAACTAAAATTAATTATCTTAAATCTACTGTTAGAGAAGATAATGTTAGATTTTTAGAAAGTGATTTTAAATTAAAAACACAACCTTTTGTATTTGAAAGAAATGAAAATATAAAATTAGGAAATATTTTAACATTAGATGGTGTTACACAATTAAAAAATAATTTAGCAAGAACAGGATTATTTGACGTTATAGATCCAAGACTAGAAATAGACCCAACTAATACAAAAAATAGAATATTAAACATAGTTGTTGATGAGAGAAGAACAGCTTCAATCAATGCACAACTTAGTTATTCAAAACAATCTGGTTTAGTTGGAGAAGTTGGAATATCAGATAAAAACTTTTTAGGAACACAACAAGACGTTGGTTTAAGTGCTTCGTTTTCAACAGGTGGAAGTTATCAATTTGCATTAAATTACTATAATCCATGGATAAAAAATACGGACCAAGTACAAGCGGGAGCATCATTATTCTTAAAAAGAGAAAAATCTACTAAAAAGGATTTAGAAAGAGATGAAAAAATAGATGGTAATATCCTATATTCACCATTTGCAAACTTAATAAGACCTGCAAATGAATATACATTTGGTTTAGATTTTAGTATAGGTAAAAGAGTGTATAAAGATATATATTTAAGTGCAAAACCTAAATTGTATTATAACACAGCTAAAACTAAACATGGTTTAAAAATAGGAGAATCAGTATTATTAGGTACAGGTTTAGTATTTAACTATGATACAAGAGATGACGTTTTCTTACCTAAAAATGGTATAAACGTAGTTGCAACATTTGAGGCTAATGGTATTTTAAAAGATAATCATTTAACACCATTTGGATTAAGTAAAGCATATGAAGACTTGAAAAAAGAGCAAGATAATTCTGGTTTAACACCACATATTAAAGATAAGAAATTAACACCAGAAGGTAAAGTATTAGCTGAAGAGAAAGCTCTTGCTCATAAAAAGGATTTTGAACAAAAAATAGATGGTTATAGAAAGAACTCAGGATTAGGTAAGAAAACAGTATTTAGACCAAGATTCTATGGTTCATTTAATTTAGACGCATTGTTCTATAAATCAATAATTAAAGATAAAAATTCATTCGCATTTAAATATAACCTAGGTCTTGCAACAAATTCAACACCATCTAATTCATTGTTTGTAACAGATAATTATGGTAAAACATTAAGAGGTTATAACGAATCAGCAAGAACTAATTTTATAACTTCAGTTACAGCAGAAAATAGATTCTATATTAATAAATACTTACAAGCAGTTTTCTTTGCAGATGCAGGTATATATGCAGAACAAAAAACTGGTGCAGATAAATTTGATAATAATGGTTATCAAAAATATGAAACAATAGGTGAAGTATTTAAAGGATTTAAATCTCATATTAAATCAGACGTGGGTGCTGGTATAAGAATAAATACTCCTTTGGGATTAATAAGATTAGATTACGGAGTACCATTAATAAATAAAGGTGAACAAAAAGGTGGAAAAATCACATTTGGATTTGGACATACATTTTAGTTAAAGACTAGTCTAACTAGTCTTTATTTATGGAGAAAAAAATGAAATCAAGAATAATAATAGGAACAAGCAAAAATGTAAGATTTGCTATAGCAGATACTAGTTCAATAGTTAAAAATGCTAAGAAATATAGTGATTATAACGAAATGTTTTTAACATCAGAAATAGCATTGTTAAACATTGCATCTATATTATCTATGAATATAAAAAGTGATTCTGGTAAAATAGCATTGGTATTAAAAGCTGATGGTATGTTAGGTAATGCTAAAGCATTAGCAAAATATGATGGTAGAGTTATAGCAAATTGTAATTTAGATCAAAATGATATAATAAAAATAAATAATGTAAAAAATATAGATGAATTTAAGTCTTTATATAAAATAGGTAAAGGAACTATATTAGTAGAAACTAATTTAGGTTTAAAAACGCCATATATTACTGGTTTAGAAATAAATGAAGATGAAACAATAGAAGAAGTATTTGAAAAATATTATAAAAATTCTGAACAATTAAAAACAATAATTAAAACTAGTATTAAATTCAATGATAATAATGAATTTGATAAAAGCGGAGCATTAATTATACAGTTATTACCTAATTCAGATGAAAATATATTTGATAAATATGAAGAAAAAATGAAAATGATATATAATTTAACAGAATTATTAGCACATGATTTTACATTGGAAAAAGTAGCAGATTTAATATTTGAGAATATAGAAGAATATAATATATTAGAAACTAAAAATTTAGAGTTTGCCTGTGAATGTAATAAAGAAAATTTTAAAAATTTAGTATTAAATAATCTAGAAAAAAAAGAAATTAACGAAATATTATCTGAAGAAGGTTATGTAGAAACAGTATGTGGCTTTTGTAATAGAGTATATAGATTTGAGGATTTTAGTTAGGAGATTTTATGGATACAGCAATTTACGATAAATGTAATGGTGTAAATATTATAAAAATAAGTGGTAAGGCTACTATGAAAAATGTAACTAGTATAGAAAAAATACTAGATGAAAGTGATAAAACGCCTATATTAGATTTTACAGAAACTACATATTTAGATAGTACATTTTTAGGTCTTATTGCTAAATACACTATGATATTTAAGAAAAAAAATGATGAGTATTTGAATTTATTAAAGCCTAATAAAGAAATAATAAATATATTAAAGCAAACAGGAATACTTAAATTTTTAATAATACTAGATGAAGAAATTCTAATTGAAGGTAAAAAGATACAAAATTTACCTGCTAATCCAAAGCAAATATTAGAATTACACGAAACTTTAATGAATTTAAATGAAGAAAATAAAAAGACTTTTGCGAGTGTAGTTGAGCAAATGAAGAAAGTTGTAGGGAATAAAGATGATGAATAATTTAAACAAGATAAGATATAGAATAGAATATTTAGATTTAAAATACCCATATTTAAAATTTATACCATTAATAATCATATTATTAAGTTTATTTATAGACAGAAATGACATAATACTTAGTATATTTAGAGTAACAGCATTTTTTATAGCAGTGGTTTTACACGAAATAGCACACGGTATAGTTGCTTATTATTTAGGAGATAATACTGCTAAAAATGCAGGGAGACTTACTTTAAATCCAATAAAACATTTTGATTTAGAAGGTCTATTATTACCTGCAATGTTACTTTTATTTGGTTCGCCAATTATTATCGGAAGTGCAAAACCAGTGCCAGTTAATTACTATAATTTAAAACTAAAAAAATTAGGAATATTTCTTGTTAGCATAGCAGGAGTAGCAACCAATTTTTTATTGGTAATTACCGCACTACTATTGTATAAATTTATATTTATAGTATATGTTAGAATATTTTTAATAGAATTTATTATAATTAATATAGTATTAGGAGTATTTAATTTAGTTCCTATACCACCGTTAGATGGTAGTAGAATATTAAGATTAATAGTACCAAGAGATTTTAAATATGCATTAGATAGAATAGAAGCTAACCCTTTTATATCATTCTTTCTTATTATGTTACTTATATATTCTAATATACTAAGAAGTGTATATACATATGTTTTTGGATTATTGTCATGGATATTGTAGTAGGTAGTACTAAAATAGAATTTATAGAAAAAAAATCAAAATTTATAGGTTATATTAAAGGTGTTAAAACTAAGCAAGAAGCCATAGATTTCATTGAGCATATTAAAGAAAAGCATAAAGATGCAACACATAATGTACCAGTATATAGAATAGTAGAAAATGGTCAAGAATATTTTAAATATGACGATGATGGAGAACCGCAAAATACAGCAGCAAAACCTATGGCTGATATTTTTGAAAGAAAAAAAATATATAACTTTGCGATTGTTGCTACCAGATATTTTGGAGGCATAAAATTAGGTGCAGGTGGACTTATTAGAAACTATGCAAGAGTTGCAAAAGAATTGTTTGAAGTTTGTAAAATAGAAGAATATATAGAAAAATACACCGTTATAATCAATTTTGATTATACCAAACAAAATATAGTTGATAAAATAATAAATGATGAAAACATAGAAATAATAGAAAAAAGTTATTTAGAAAAAATAAATTTTAAATTAAAATTAACAAAAAAACAAATAAAAAAATTTGAAAATATCAAAAATGTTGATATAATAAGATTGTAAGATATTTTTTTGTTAAATGAAAGTAGGAAAAAATATGAGTCAAATAGTTGCAATAGTTGGTAGACCTAATGTTGGAAAATCAACACTATTTAATAAATTAGTAGGAGATAGAGTTTCTATTGTTGATAATGTACCAGGTGTTACCAGAGATAGGCTATACAGAAGTATTGACTGGTTAGGTAAAGATTTTGTGTTGGTAGATACAGGTGGATTAGAGCCTAGGAATAATGACTTTTTAATGAGTAAAATTAAAGAACAAGCACAAGTTGCTATTGATGAAGCCAATGTTATTATATTTTTAGTAGATGGTAAAGTAGGAATTACAGGATTAGATGAAGAAATAGCAGAAATACTTAGAAAACAAGATAAAAAAGTAGTAGTAGCAGTAAATAAAATAGATAACTACATTAAAGATAAAGATAATGTTTTGGAATTTTATGCACTTGGTTTTGAAACAATAGTAGGAATATCTGCAGAGCATAAAACTAACTTAGGAGATTTATTAGACGAAGTAGTCGAAAAATTTGAAAATGATAAATACGATAATGTAGATGAAGGTCTAAAGATTGCTGTACTAGGTAGACCAAATGCTGGAAAATCTTCTTTAATAAATAAGATATTAAATAAAGAAAGAAATATAGTAAGTGATATTGCAGGAACTACAAGAGATTCAATAGATACTAATTTTAGATATAAAGAAACAGCTTATACTTTAATAGATACAGCAGGAATAAGAAGAAAATCAAAAATAGAAGATAGTATAGAATATTATAGTGTTCTTCGTGCAGTTAAGGCTATAGATAGAGCAGATGTCTGTGTACTTATGTTGGACTCATTAGAACTTATTACTGAGCAAGATAAAAGAGTAGCAGGACTTATACATGAAGCTAGAAAACCAATAATTATTGCAATAAATAAATGGGATTTAGTTGAAAAAGATAATAATTCAGTAAAAGAATATGTTGAAAAAGTAAAATCAGAAGTACCATTTTTAAATTATGCACCAATAGTTACTATATCTGCCTTAACAGGTAAAAGAATTTTTGATATAATAGATATGGTTAAAGAAATTAATGAAGAATATAATAAGAAAATAACAACGGGAATACTTAACCAAGTATTAGCAGATATGATGGCACAAAATCCTGTTCCTACAAGAAAAGGTCGTGCTGTTAAGATAAATTATGCAACACAGGTTGGAGTACAACCACCTAGATTTGTATTTTTCTCAAATAATCCTGAATTAGTTCACTTTTCTTATCAAAGATATATTGAAAATAAGTTAAGAGAATATTTTGGGTTTGTAGGTTGTCCTATTGATTTAATATTTAATAAAAAGAATGAAAGTAATAAATAATGAAGTTATTAATACAAAGAGTTAGTTTTGCTAACATTACAATAAATAGTGATATTGAGAAGAAAATGGAATATGGCTTATTAGTATATTTAGGTATAAAAAAAGATGATGATTATACTAATATAGATAAGGCAATTAATAAACTACTTAAATTAAGATTTTTTGAAAATGAAGAAGGAAAATTAAAGAAAAATATAAAAGATATTAATGGAAGTATTATGGTAGTGTCTAGTTTTTCTTTATATGCCAAAGCGGATAAAGGAACTACGCTTAGTTTTGATGATAGTGCAAACCATGAATTGGCACAAAAAATTTATGATAAATTTGTAGAAAATTTAAAAATAGAGTATGATAAGGTAGTAACAGGTAAATTTAAAAGTGACATGGATATTATTTCTAATGCAACAGGTCCTGTTAATGTAATATTAGAATTTTAAAAGGAGGTTATATGATAAGAAGTAGACTGAATAAATTTGCATATATTTTATTGTTATTAAACTTCACATTGGTAAGAGCAGATATTAGTCAAAATGAAGTTGATATAAAAATAGATGCAGCAAGTGCAGATTTAGAAAATTTAGAAAATGTAGAATTGGAAAATTATGATAGTGAATATGTACATGATGAAGAATATATACAAGTAAAATCAGAAGAATTAAGACAAAGTTTAGATAATGATTATGAACAAATTGATAATATTATATTATTTGATAAATTAAGTTCATCTTTTGAAGAATGGAAAGGTGTCAAATATAAGTGGGGTGGAGATTCACACAATGGAATTGATTGTTCTGCTTTAACAAGAAGAGTTTATAGAAAAGTATTTGAATATGAACTACCAAGAGTAAGTATTGATCAAGTAAAAAATGGCAAAAGAATAACAAATAAAAATGAATTAAAACCAGGAGATATACTATTTTTCAGACCAAGAAATAGAGTAAATCATGTTGCTATATATCTAGGTAATTCATTATTTATAAATGCTTCATCTTCAAAGGGAGTTATATTATCAAGTTTAAATAATTCATATTGGAAAAAATACTATAAATATGGAGTAAGAGTAGATGCTGCAAGATAAAAATAGAAAATTAGTCGATGCACATTGTCATTTAAATGATAGTAAATATGATACAGATATACATGATATAATAGAAAATATAAATGAAAATATGGAATTTGTAGTTTGTTCGGGTTGGGATTATGATAGTTCATTAGAAGCAATAAAGTTTGCTAATGAGAATGCAAAAATTTATGCTTCTATTGGTTTTCACCCAACCGATATATCTACTATGACAGATGAAAAATTAAGCCATTTAGAGAAATTGGCTAGAACTAATCCTAAGATAGTAGGTATAGGTGAAATAGGTCTTGATTATCATTGGATGACTGACCCAAAAGACATTCAGATTGCTGGCTTTATAAGACAAATAGAAATGGTAAGAAAATTAAATAAGGCAATAGTCATACACACAAGAGATGCAATAGAAGATACTATAAATATATTGAAAAAATATAATGACGTTGGTGGAATATTACATTGTTATCCAGGTACATATGAACAAGTAAAAGATATACTAGATAGATATTATGTAAGTGTCGGTGGAGTTTTAACATTTAAAAATAATAGAAAAACCAGTGAAATGGTATCTAAAATTCCATTAGATAGAATAGTCTTGGAAACAGATAGCCCTTATTTAACACCAGAGCCATATAGAGGTAAAAGAAATAATCCAATATTTACTGAATATGTTGCAAAAAAAATTGCAGATATTAAGGGGATAAGTTATGAAGAAGTTGTAGAAACTACAACTATTAATGCATATAAAGGGTATAAATTATGGAAATAGGAGTAGATATAGTTTCTGTTGAAAGAATAAAAAAAGCTTTATCTAAAGATGGCTTTAGAGAAAAAATTTATACTGAAAATGAAATAAAATATTGTGAAAGTAGAAAAAATAAATTTGAATCTTATGCATGTAGATTTGCAGCAAAAGAAGCCTTTTCAAAAGCGATGGGTACAGGTTTTAGAGGAAATTTTAATTTTCTAGATATAGAAATAAAAAATAATGATATGGGTAAACCATATATAAAATATAAACAACATAAAGTTAAACTTAGCATATCACATGAAAAAGATTATGCTATCGCAACAGTATTACTAGAAGAGGAGCTTTAATGAAAGATACAAAAAGAGTTTTAATATTAGGTTTTGCATTGTTTGCTATGTTCTTTGGTGCGGGTAATGTACTTTTACCAAGTGCCATAGGTTTAAGAGTTGGAGAGCATCTCTTATTAGCAACAATAGGTTTTGTAATTACAGGGGTAGGACTACCTTTAGTTGGATTATTAGTCGTATTTAAAAATAAAGGGAATTATCTAACTTTATTTGATCCTATGGGTAAAATGTTTAGTAAGATTTTTTTACTACTAGCCTTTTTATCAATAGGACCAATAATCGCTATACCAAGAACAGCTGCAACTACATTTGAAATGGGAATATACCCTATTTTCCCTAGTGTAAATGCAACTATTGTAACAGGAATATTTTTTGTATTATGTATACTTTTTTGTATAAATAAGGCAAAAGTATTAGATGAAATAGGTAAAATATTAACTCCCTTATTATTAATAACTTTAATAATATTAATAGTATTAGGAATATTTAATAAAGACACAGTAGTTAATCCAGTAACAGTAAAAAATGTTTTTACTTTTTCATTTTTAGAAGGGTATAATACATTAGATGCAATAGCAGCTATAATATTTGGACAGTTAATATACAAAGCTGTTAAAAATGAAAAAAATGCTATGAAATTATCTATTAAAGCTTCATTTATAGCATTAATAGGATTGATGGGAGTTTATGCAGGACTTATGTATTTAGGAAATACAGTAAATATACCTAATGCCATTCAATATGACAGAACAGAATATACTATAAAAATAACAGAAGTTTTACTTGGAAATTATGGTAAAATTATATTAGGAATAATAACTTCATTAGCATGTCTTACAACAGCTATTGGACTTATAGCATCTGTTAGTGAATTTTTTGAAGAATTGTTAAACGAAAAAATTGATTATAAGATAATTGTAATCGTAATATCTACTATTTCTTTTATAATCTCACAATTAAAAGTAGATATAATAATAAAATTAGCAGGTCCGATATTAAATGTATTTTACCCAGTACTTATTGTATTAATTGGACTTACAATATTTAAGGGTAGACTAATAACTGATAGGGTTATATTTTACACAACATATACAACATTAACAATTGCTATTATAGATCAAATAATGGCTAACACATTGCCACTTAGTCAAATAGGAATGGCTTGGCTTGTCCCTACGGTTATCGTATTAATGATTAGTATATTAGTAAAAGAGTTTAAATATGGATATAAAAGTTGAGAAAAAAAAGCAAGACGTTATAAAAAAGAGTGCTAAATTATTTTATTATCAAGGTTATGTAAATACAGGTATTAGTGAAATATTAAAAGAATGTAAAATACCTAAAGGGTCATTTTATTACTATTTTAAAAATAAAGAAGATTTATTAGTACAAGTAATTGATTACCATTCTGATAATTTAATTAAATTTTTTGATGCTGTTGTTGATGATTTATCAAGTGTAAAGTTAAAACTATTTTTCAATAAGTATTTTAATAGTATAATAGATAATGATTATCATGGTGGTAGCCTTTTAGGTAATATTGCTATAGAAATGTCAGATATAAACGAAGATGTAAGAAAAGAAGTATTAAAAAACTATAAAAAAATTGAATTAAGACTTACCTTATTTTTAGAAATGTTAAAAAAAATTAATTCAAGATATGAGCATATTAATTCAGAAAAAGTTTCAAAAATTTTACTTAATCAAATGGAAGGAACTATGCTAAAGTTAAAGTTAAATAAAGACAAAAGCGAAATAGACGTTTTTTTTGAATTGTTTGATTATATAATGTATAACGAAGAATAAAAAAATAATGTGTTTATGTGAAAGCACACTTAAAATGACCCCTAAAATGGCTTGAAATAAAAGTTCAAATTAGGAGTCGTTTTTTGTTATGTATAATTTAAGACGATTTAATAATGGAATATATTTTTTGATAGATATTTTAGCAGTAGAATAACTAATTTTTAAAATATTATTAAAGAAATAATTCGTGAATATAATTTTTTAACTATTTAAGTTTTTTAGACATAAATTATCATTTTCTTTAATTATATTTATAATGTATTTAT
>NZ_LOQI01000008.1:0-31859 GCF_001517915.1 Oceanivirga salmonicida
AATAAGTACGGTAAAAATTTAGTTGAAATGGTTAAAAATGGTAAAATTGACCCTATAATTGGTAGAGATGATGAAATCAGAAGATCTATACAAATACTATCAAGAAGAAATAAAAATAATCCCATATTAATAGGTGAACCTGGTGTAGGTAAAACTGCCATAGTTGAAGGTATTGCTTGGCGTATTTTTAAAGGCGACGTTCCAGAAACATTAAAGAATAAAACTGTTTTTTCTCTTGATATGGGTTCATTAATATCAGGCGCAAAATATAGGGGTGAATTTGAAGAAAGATTAAAAGCAGTAATAACTACACTAGAAGAAAGTAATGGTAATATTATACTATTTATTGATGAAGTACATAATATTGTTGGTGCAGGTTCTAGTGAAGGTAGTATGGATGCTTCAAATTTATTAAAACCTATGTTAGCAAGAGGAGAAATTAAAGTTATAGGTGCTACTACATTAGATGAATACAGAAAATATATAGAAAAAGATGCAGCATTGGAAAGAAGATTCCAACCAGTATTAGTTGAAGAACCTAATATAGATGAAACTATTTCTATACTTCGTGGACTTAAAGAAAAATTTGAACAATTTCACGGTATAAGAATAACAGATAATGCCATTGTATCTGCTGCAAAATTAAGTGATAGATATATTACTGATAGATATTTACCTGACAAGGCTATAGATTTAATTGATGAAGCATGTGCTAAACTTAAAACTGAAATAAATTCTATGCCTACTGAACTAGATGAATTAACTAGACAAATAACACAATTAGAAATTGAAAAAGAAGCATTAAAAAAAGAAGATGACTTAGCAAGTAAAAAAAGATATGAAATTCTTTCAAAAGATTTAAGTACTAAAAAGGAAAAACAAAAAGAATTATTATCTAGTTGGAGAAACGAAAAAAATGATATAGAAAATATAAAAAAATTACAAAAAGAATTAGAAACTGCTAAATTTAAACTAGATGAATACAGTAATATAAATATAGATTATGAAAAAGCAGGAGAATTAAAATATAATACTATTCCTGCAATAGAAAATAAGCTATCAGAATTAAAAAATAAAAATCAAACTAATAAATTATTAAAACAAATGATAACAGAAGATGAAATAACTATGGTTATATCTAAATGGACTAAAATTCCTATTAATAAATTACTAGAAGGTGAAAAAGAAAAAATATTAAACTTAGAAAACAGATTAAAAGAAAGAGTAATAGGTCAAGATGATGCTATTAAAAAAATATCTGAAACTGTTCTAAGATCAAGAGCAGGTTTAAAAAATCCTAAACGTCCTATAGGTTCTTTCATATTTTTAGGTCCAACTGGTGTAGGTAAAACTTATCTTGCTAAAACTTTGGCATATAACTTATTTGACGATGAGGAAAACATGGTAAGAATTGACATGAGTGAATATATGGAAAAATTTAGTGTGAGTAGATTAATAGGAGCCGCTCCTGGTTATGTTGGTTATGATGAAGGTGGACAATTAACAGAAGCAATAAGAAGAAAACCATATTCAGTTATACTATTTGATGAAATTGAAAAAGCACACCCAGATATATTTAATATCTTATTACAAGTATTAGATGATGGTAGATTAACTGATAATAAAGGTAAAATTGTAGATTTTAAAAACACTATTATAATAATGACTTCTAACCTTAAAGAAGAAAATTTAAAGTCATATTTTAGACCAGAATTTTTAAATAGGGTAGATGAAATCACAGTATTTAACAGTTTAGATATTCAAAGTGTCAAAAAGATTGTTATAAAAGAACTAAACGAAATCAACAAACTATTAGATGATAAGATGATAACAGTAGAATTTACAAATGAAGCCGTAGAACACATAGCAAAAAATACTTATGACGTTGAATATGGTGCTAGACCTATTAAAAGATATATACAAAGAGAAATTGAAACAAGTATTTCTAAAATGATATTATCAAATGAAATAAAAGAAAAAGATAATTTATTAATAGATTTGAAAAATGATAGACTTGTATATGAAAAAAAATAAGCAAAAAAATAACGGGGAGAACCCGTTTTTTTTTATTAAATTTAATGGCGTGCTTCACAAGAGTCGAACTCGTAACCTTCTGATCCGTAGTCAGACGCTCTAATCCATTGAGCTAGAAGCACAATAAAAAAATGGCGGTGAAGGAGGGATTTGAACCCTCGGTCCAATCTTACTTGGACACTCCCTTAGCAGGGGAGCATATTCGGCCACTCTAACACTTCACCATCTGGCGGGCAGACTGGGATTCGAACCCAGACGGCTGTTACACCTTCGCCGGTTTTCAAGACCGGTTCCTTAGCCAGTTCGGACATCTGCCCTTGCACATGCTAATATACCATTTTTTTTAGTCCTTTGTCAATATTTTTTTCTCATTTTTATGAGTTTATGTACGAAAGTATCATATTACCTATACTAAACCCAAATTTAGATAGCATTATCATAATTGTACAAGACATTATAGTCCCAAAAAATATTGATACGAAACTTTTTCTAAATCCTAAATCAAGCATACTAGCACCCAAAGTACCTGTCCAAACTCCTGTGCCTGGTAAAGGTATACCTACGAATAAAAATAATGCTATATATGTTTTTGTACTTGATTTATTTAAAAGATTTTGACCAGTTTCATGTCCTTTTTTTAATATTTTTTCAAATATAGGTCCTAAATATTTATATTTCACACCATATATTAAAAATCGTTTAGCAAATACAAATATAATTGGCATAACAATAATATTTCCTATTATGCACACTATTGATGCTAAGCCTAAATTTAAATCTAATGCTACTGCTGTTATTATTGCTCCTCTTAATTCTAAAAACGGAGTCATTGAGATTATAAATAAATATATGTATTTCATCTAGTTTCCTTTTCTGTCTATCATTGCTTTTACCAAACCTTTAAATAAAGGGTGTGGTTTATTAGGTCTATTCTTAAATTCAGGATGGTATTGTGTTGCAACAAAGTATGGATGATCTTTTAATTCAATAACTTCTACATAATTTCCATCAGGAGATTTTCCAACTATATTCATTCCTGCTTTAACAAAATCTTCAGTATATTTTTGGTTAAATTCATATCTATGTCTATGTCTTTCAAAAATAAAGTCTTCACCATATTCTTGCTCTGCTAAACTTCCTTTTACCAATTTACAAGGGTAAGATCCTAATCTCATAGTTCCGCCTAAATTTTCAACATTTTCTTGTTCTTCCATTAAAGATATTATTGGATATTTAGTTCCTTTTTCAAATTCAGTAGAATTTGCTCCTTCATACCCTAAAACATTTCTTGCAAACTCTATTGCTGCCATTTGCATACCAAGACATATTCCTAAAAATGGAATTTTGTTTTCTCTTGCATATTTTATAGTTTTTATTTTACCTTCTACTCCCCTATTACCAAATCCACCTGGTACTAAAATACCATCATAGTTTTTAAGTAATGTAATATCGTATTCTTCCGATTTTAAGTAATCTATGTTAACTTTACATGAATAAGCATATCCTGCATGTTCTAGTGCCTCATTTATGCTTATATAAGCGTCTTTAAGTTCTACATACTTACCTACTACTGCTATTTTAACTTCTTTATCAGTATTACTAAAACTTTTTACCATTTCTCTCCATTTAGTAAGTAAAGGTTTTTCATTTTTTATACCTAATTTTTTACAAACTTCATCTGCTAAACCTAATTCTTCCATAGCTATAGGTACTTCATATATATTATTAGCATCTAAGGCTTCTATTACTGAAGTTTCATCTACGTCGCAAAATAGAGATATTTTCTTTTTAATATCTTTATTTACTGGGTACTCACTTCTTAAAACTATTATATCAGCAGATATACCCATACTTTGTAATATTTTAACACTTTGCTGAGTTGGTTTAGTTTTTAATTCCTTGGCTGCTTTTAAATAAGGTAGTAGTGAAACATGAATAAATACTACATTTTCACGACCAACGTCTTTTTTAAATTGTCTTATCGCTTCTATAAATGCAAAACTTTCTATATCTCCAATAGTTCCACCTATTTCCGTTATAACTATATCAGAATCAGTATTTTTAGCAGCTTTTAAAATATTGGCTTTTATTTCGTTAGTAACATGTGGTATATACTGAACAGTTGCTCCTAAATAATCTCCATGTCTTTCTTTTTGTAATATAGTAGACATTATTTTACCATTTGTTAAATTATTATACTGAGTTAATTCCTCATTAATAAATCTTTCATAATGTCCTAAATCTAAATCAGTTTCAGCTCCATCTGAAGTTACGAATACTTCTCCATGTTGATAAGGACTCATAGTTCCTGGATCAACATTTATATATGGATCAAATTTTTGTATAGTTACTTTATAGCCTCTTTCTTTTAAAAGTCTACCTAATGACGCAGCAGTTATACCTTTACCTAATGATGATACAACTCCGCCTGTTACAAATACATATTTAGTCATGTCTACTCCTTTTTTTATAATCTTTAAAAAGGGTCTAAAAGACCCTTTTTATTTATACTTTTGTTTTTATCTTACTGTTCCTTTTTTATAAGCGCCTTCTGCACCATAAACATCTACTATTTTTTCTTTATAATATTTTTTCATGAATTCTTTACCTTTTGCTAAGTATTTTCTTGGATCAAATTCTCCTGGATTTTCAGCAAATGCTTTTCTAACTCCAGCAGTAAATGCTAATCTTCCATCACTATCAACATTTATTTTAGCAACTGCTGATTTAGAAGCAAGATTTAATTGATCATCTGGTATACCTAATGCATCTTCTATTACTCCACCATTTTCGTTAATCATCTTAACATATTGTTGTGGTATAGATGAAGACCCATGTAATACTATAGGGAATCCTGGTATTTTTTCTTCTATTTTCTTTAATATATCTAATCTTATATGAGGATCATCTCCTGGTTTGAATTTGTATGCTCCATGTGAAGTTCCTATTGCTATTGCTAATGAATCTACACCTGTTTTAGATACGAAATCTTCAACTTCTTCTGGTTTAGTGAATATATGCTCTTCAGCAGATACTTCATCTTCTATTCCTGCTAAAACACCTAATTCTGCTTCTACTGTTACATCATATTTATGTGCAAAGTCAGCAACCTTTTTAGATAATGCTACATTTCCATCATAATCATGTTTAGATGCATCTATCATTACTGATGAGAATCCACTATTTAAGATACAATCTTCTGCTATTTCATAAGTTGGACCATGGTCTAAGTGTAATGCTACTGGTATATCTGAACCTGATGCTTCTACATATGATGTTGCTGCTTTAGCCATCCAAGGTATCATATCTTTACCTATATAATTTCTTGCCCCTGGTGAAACTTGTAATATAACAGGTGCTCCCATTTCAACACATGCTTCTATTATAGCTTGTAATTGTTCTAAATTGTTAAAGTTAAATGCTGGAACTGCGTAACCTTCTCTATTAGCTTTATTAAGCATTTCCTTAGTGTTAGATAAACCTAAATCTTTGTAATTGTACTTCATATTAATCCTCCTATATATTTCTATGTTTAAATTTTAACAAATATACGACTATTTTTCAACAATTTTCTTTTTTATTTTATGTTTTTTTTAAAATAATCCTATTATTTCTTCATTTTCATCTATATCAATGAAATTAGCAGCAGGTTCTTTTGGTAATCCTGGCATATCTATTACATTTCCTGACATAACTACTAGAAAATCTGCTCCAAACGATGGTCTTATATCATTTATTTTAAATGTATAATCACTAGGTTCTCCTTTAATTTTAGGATTATCAGTTATAGAAATTGGAGTTTTAGACATACATATAGGCATTTTATCTATACCTTTATCTTTAAAGTATTCTAATTTTTCCTTTGCTAAATCAGAATATTCTATATCTTTTGCTCTATAAATTTCTTTTACTAATTTATCTATTTTTTCTTCTACACTTAAATCTAATGAATATAGAAATTCAAAATTATTTATATTAACTTTTTCAATTTCATCTTCTATTTTTTCTATTTCTTCTATGTCATTAATTATTTGTTTTACTAAATCAGTAGCACCTTCAGATCCTTTTTCATATGACTCATTTACCATAGCTTTAACACCATATTGATTACAGTATTCTTTTATTTTATCAAAGTCTTCTTCTGTATCGCCTTCAAATTTATTTATTGAAACTATTACTGGTACATTAAATTTCTTAATATTTTCCATATGAACTTTTAAATTACCGTAACCATTTTCTTCTAAGGCTCTTGTTGTAACTACTAAAACTACCATATCAGGAGTTATTCCTGCTTGTCTACATTTAATATTAAAAAACTTCTCTGCACCTAAATCAGCAGCAAATCCTGCTTCTGTTATAGTGTAATCTGATAACTTTAATGCTAATTTAGTTGCTAATATTGAATTACAACCATGTGCAATGTTAGCAAAAGGTCCACCATGTATTATGGCAGGTGTGTTTTCTATTGTCTGAACTATATTAGGTTTAATTGCATCTTTTAAAATAGTTGCAACTGCACCTGCTACCTTTAAATCTCTTACTCTAATAAGGTCTCCTGACACATTTTTTGCTACTACCATATTAGCTACTTTTTCTTTTAATTCTTTAAGTGAATTTGACAAACATAATATAGCCATTATTTCAGAAGCAACTGTTATCTGAAATGAATCTTGTCTTGTATATTTATTATCTTTTATTTCTATTTTTCTAAGTGCTCTATCATTAGTATCTAGTGTTCTTTTTAAAAATATACTGTCTTTATCTATATTTAATTCATTACCCCAGTATATGTGATTATCTATGCATGCTGCAATTAAATTATTTGCTGCTGTTATTGCATGAAAATCTCCTGTGAAATGTAAATTAATATCTTCCATAGGTAATACTTGTGAGTAACCACCACCAGTAGCACCGCCTTTTAAACCAAATACAGGTCCCATAGATGGTTCTCTTAATGCCGCAATAGAACTATGTCCTAATTTATTAAATGCTTGGCTTAAACCTATAGTTACCGTTGACTTACCTTCTCCTTTTTTAGTAGGAGTTATTGCAGTTACTAATATTAAATACCCATTTGACTTTGTTTCTAATCTTTTAAATATGTCTAAATTTATTTTAGCCTTATATTTACCGTAAAGTTCTACTTCTTCTTCTCTTATTCCTAAATTTAAACAAATATCATTAATGTTCTTTAATTTAGTTTTTTTTGCAATTTCTATATCTTTTTCCATCTAATCACCCCAAATACAATTATATCAAAAAAAAAAAGATTTAACAATCTTTTAAATCTTTTTTATAAATTCTTTTAAACTTTGTTCATTTAATACCTTACAATTTTCTAATACTTTCTCAAATGTGTGTCCTACAAAGTCATATACATTAGCATTTTTTAAATTCTCATCATTTACATATCTTTTAATCCATTCTATATGTTTATGTTGATTTTCTATATTATTCATACTCTCAATTAATTCATCTACATTCTCTGATGCTTCAATTAAACTTTGTAATACTTGCATTTCTTCTTTTAATCTACTTGGAAGTACTGCTAGACCCATAACTTCTATAAGACCTATATTTTCTTTTTTAATATTATGATACTCAGTATGTGGATGATATATTCCTAATGGGTACTCATCACTAGTTAAATTATTTCTTAAAACTAAGTCTAATTCATATTCATTACCATTAAATCTAGCAATAGGAGTTATGGTATTATGTCTAATATCACCTGTATGAGATACTATATTATTTTCATTATACTTAATCCATTTTTGTAATATTTTATCTGCTACTTCTATAATTTCATTTTTATTATTTGAATTAAGCCTTATAACTGACATTGCCCAATCAACTATACTTAATTTAACTTCACCAATTTGTCTTATTTGCTCTTTATTAGATTTCTCCATAGCAAACTCATATCTACCTGCTTGAAAATGGTCATGAGATAGTATAGAGCCACCAACTATTGGTAAATCAGCATTAGAACCTATGAAATAGTGTGGAAATATCTCTATAAAGTCTATTAATCTTTTAAAACTAAATTTATCTATTTTCATTGGTCTAATTTCTGATGAAAATGCTATAGAATGCTCATTATAGTATGTATATGGCGAGTATTGGAAAAACCAATCTTCATTATTAAGTGTTATAGGTATTATTCTGTGATTTTGTCTTGCTGGATGATTTATTCTACCCATGTACCCTTCATTTTCTTTACATAAAATAGATTTAGGGTATTTACTTAAAGGTGCATTTTTAGCTAGTGCAATTTCTTTTGGATCTTTTTCAGGTTTAGATAAATTTATAGTAATATCTAATTCTCCATATTTACTTTTGTACTTATATGAAACATTTTTAGAAATTCTATCTGTTCTAATATAGTTTGATTGCTTAGATATTTCATAGAAATAATCAGTTGCTAACTTTTTATTATCTCTATACTTATTCCAAAAAATATCTCTAATAATACTAGGTCTAGATATGATATTACCCATAATTCTAGCATTTAATATATCTTTATATACTAAAATATTTTCTTTAAGTCTACCCTTTTCCCCTGCCCAGTTTGTAATTTTATCAAGTATTTCACAAGGGTAATCTAAACTTGATAAATATTTCGTATCTACTTCTAATTTCTCGTATTCATCTAAATCTAATATTTCTAATATTCTATTTCTTAAAAATATTTCATCATCTTTTTTAATAAGTTTTTTGATTATACTATATTTTAATAAGTTTTCTATTTCTAAATATATATTCATAATTCCCCTTTAATATTTCTTATTTTGCTCCCATTTCCATGCAGACATTACTATATCATCTAAACTATATTTTGCTTTATAGTCTAACTCACTAAGTAATTTAGTTGGGTCTGCAATTAAAACTGCTGGATCTCCCGCTCTTTTATCTGCTTCAACAATTTTAAAATCTACTCCTGTTATATTTTTAACTGTGTCTATTATTTGCTTTACTGAATAACCTGTACCATTACCTAGATTATAGTCCAGTGATTTATCATCTTTTAACATAACTTGCATACTTAATATATGTGCTAGGGCTAAATCATAAACATGTATGTAATCTCTAATGCATGTTCCATCAAATGTATTATAGTCTGTACCAAATATCTTTATATTTTCTCTGACACCTTTTGCAGCTTGCATTATTATAGGCATTAAATGCGTTTCAGGATTATGACTTTCTCCTATCATAGCATTCATATCTGCTCCTGCTGCATTAAAGTATCTTAGAATTACACTTTTTAATCCGTATGCCCTATCAAAATCTTTTAATATATGTTCTACCATAAGTTTAGACATACCATAAGGATTTATTGGTTTTTGTGGATGCAATTCATTAATTTTATCTTTTTTAGGTTCTCCAAATGTAGCAGCTGTTGAACTAAATACAAAATGTTTAATATTAGATTCTACCATTTGATTAAGTAAATTTATTACTTTTCCTACATTATTTTCATAATATTTACCTGGATCTATTACTGATTCTCCAACTTCAATAAATGCAGCAAAATGCATTACTACGTCTATTTTTTCTTGTTCAAAAACTTGTTTTAAATGCTCTCTATCTCCTAAGTCTCCTTTAATAAATTTAACTCCTAAAATATCAGCAACTTCTTTATGACCCTTTGATAAATTGTCATAAATTATTGGATTAAATTCTTTTTGCTCTTTTAACATTTTGACTGTATGTGAACCTATATAACCTGCTCCACCAATAACCAACACATTTTTCATTAGCTTTGACCCCCTTCAAAAGTATAAACTATACTCTCATAATACTCATTATCTTTTGTTGTAATTTCATAATATTTATCATCAATATTTATTCCATTAGGTAAATTTTGTGGCTCTAATGCAACACCTAAATGTCTTGGGTTTTCATTAAGACCATCTACATTTTTAACTAGATGCAAAAAATTACCTGCATACATTACTACATATTTTTGATTAGTCTTTATTTTCATACTAATACCTGTTTCACTGTCTTCTAGCATTATATCATAATCTTTTTTCTTATTTAATTCAAAAGGATGGTCATAATAGTAAGTTATGTCAAATTGAGAATTTTTTTCTCCTAAATTTTCTCCTATTAATTTTCCTTTTCTAAAATCAAATATAGTGTTATCTACCTTTTTTTTAGTTTTTGGTATCATATTATCTTTTAATTCCCAATAGTAATCTGCATTTATTGTAAGTTTATGATTTAATATTGTAGTATTTATTCCAGACAAATTAAAATAACTGTGATTAGTTAAATTTATATATGTATCATCATCTGATTTTGCTATATATTCTACATTTAAAGCATTTGTCTCATTTGATAATGAATATATAGCTTTAACCAATACTTTGGCAGGAAATAAAGGATTTTGGTCATAATATGACAATACTAATTTATCATCTAATATTTCATAATCAAATATTTTATTATTTAAACCATTAAGTCCACCATGTAAATTATTAGTTCCATTATTACTATCTAACTTATACTCTTTATTATTTAAATTAAATTTTGCATTTTCTATTCTACCAGAAGTTCTACCTATTAATGCTCCCATATATGAACTGTTATTATAATAGCAATTATAGTCAGAATATGATAAAACCATATTCTGACCATTATAAACTATTTTTTGTATAACTGCTCCTAAATTTAGTATATGCACTTCAAAATTATTATCTTTTTTTAAAATGAATTTTTTAATTTTATTTCCTAAATCATGGCTTGTTATTTTCATATTATCTACCTTTTTTATACTTTAACATATCTATTGCTACTGCAAATATTATTATTAACCCTTTAATTATATATTGCCAATATGGATTAACTCCTATATATGATAAACCATAGTTAATAACTGTGAAGATTATAACCCCAAGAACTACTCCTGAAATTTTACCAACTCCACCACTAAATGATACTCCACCTATAACACAAGATCCTATTGCATCCATTTCATACATGAATCCCATGTTATTTGTAACAGAACCAACACGGGCTGCTTCTAAAAAACCACCTGTTGCATACATTATACCTGATAACATATATATTAATACTAATGTTACTAATACATTAACTCCTGATACTGTAGCTGCTTCTGGATTACCACCAACTGCAAATAGATTTTTACCAAATACAGTTTTATTCCATAATACCCACATTAAAAATACCGCTATTATAGCATATATTATTATTTTGGGTATTTCCATACCACCTAGTCTTATAAAGCCAACTATATTACTGTATGAGTCATCAAAACTTGCAACTGGCTTATTCCCTATATATTCATAATACAGTGAATTTAATCCATATACTATAGTCATAGTTCCCATAGTAGTAACAAATGGTACTACATTTAATTTAGCAACTATTATACCATTAAATAATCCTACTAATGCACCTATAAACATAACTAATAATAGGACTAATAAAGGGTTAGGTGTTGTATCTAAACTAGTAAATACCTTTGTACTAACTCCTGCTTTTTGTAATAATGAAGCAGATATAACTGCTGATAATCCTACTTGTCTACCTGCAGATAAATCAGTTCCTTGTGTAACTATAATCCCAGCAACACCTAATGCCAATATCATTCTAACTGATGATTGCATTAATATATTTTTTAAATTAATTAATTTTACAAATGATGGATCTTTAATTATTATCCCTATTATTAGAAACAATAATACTATATATAGTCCTGTGTCTAATAAAGTATTCTTTATTTTACTTTTGTCCATTTTTCCCTCCTATAAATACTTCGCTGTTAATTTCAAAATTTCTTCTTGATTAGTTGAGTTAGTATCAACAATACCTGCAACTCTACCATTACTCATTACTAATATTCTATCAGTAATACCCAATAATTCTGGCATTTCAGATGATATCATTATTACACCCTTATTATTTTTTGCTAGGTTTATCATCAGTTGATATATTTCATATTTTGCACCAACGTCTATACCCCTTGTAGGCTCATCCATTAATAATACTTCTGGATTAGTTAATAACCATCTACCTATTATTACTTTTTGTTGATTTCCACCAGAAAGATTACCTATATTAGTTTTTTGTGATGGTGTTTTAACTTTCATACTGTCTATTACCCATTTAGTTTCTGCATCTATTCTTTTATCATCTAATAACCAAAACTTATTTCTATATGCCTTAACATTTGCAAGTATAGAATTAAATTTAATATTTAACATTGAAAATATTCCTGTTTTTCTTCTATCTTCTGTTATTAAAGAAATTCTGTTTTTAATAGCATCTTTTGGTTCTGATATATTTATAGTTTTTCCATGTAATATAATTTCACCTGTTTCTTTTGGTAATACTCCGAATATAGTTTCAACTAATTCTGTTCTTTTAGCACCAACTAAACCTGCAATTCCTAAAATTTCTCCTTTTTTAAGATTAAAATTAATATCTTTTACAAATTTTGAATTTAAATTTTTAATTTCTAATATTATATCTTTTGGTTCATTTTCTTTTTTAGGAAATCTATTAGTTAATTCACGACCAACCATTAAATTTATTATATCATCAGTTGATAACTCAGACACTGATTTTGTTGTAATCCATTGTCCATCTCTTAGTATAGTTACTTCATCACAAATTTCCTTTATTTCTTCCATTTTATGTGAAATATATACTACACCTATTCCTTGTTTTTGCAATTTCTTTACTATTCTAAATAAATGTTGCACTTCATTTTCTGTTAGTGATGAAGTTGGTTCATCTAAAATTAAAACTTTTGAATCATATGAAACAGCCTTTGCTATTTCTAACATTTGCATTTGAGAAACACTTAATTTACTTACCTTTATTCTAGGATCTATCTTTATATCTAAATTCTTAAAAATTTCTAGTGTATCTTTATACATTTTCTTTTCATCTACTAAACCATTTTTTATAGGATATCTTCCTAACCATATATTGTCCATTACATTTCTTTGGATAACTTGATTTAATTCTTGATGAACCATAGAAACTCCATTTTCTAATGCATCTTTTGAATTTTTAAAACTTACTTCACTACCTTCTAATTTAATAGTTCCAGTATCTTTAATGTATATACCAAATAAACATTTCATAAGAGTAGATTTACCTGCACCATTTTCACCCATAAGTGCATGAACACTACCAGGTTTAATTTTTAATTGTACACCATCTAATGCTTTAACTCCTGGAAATTCTTTTGAAATATTTTCCATTTCTAATACATATTCTGCCATATTTCACTCCTTATTTTTAAAAAAGGTACCTATGAATGGGTACCCTTTTATAAATAGTCAACTATTATTTTTTGAATTCTTTATAGTTTTCTTTATCAACACCTACATAAGGTACTCTTACTGACTTATCAACAAGTTTCCAATTAGTTCCTTCTAATGGATCTTTACCTGCTGCAAGATTAGTTGCTAAGTCTAATACTGCTTTGGCTTGATTTTTACCGTCATTTAAAACAGTTCCAGAAAGTTCTCCAGATTCAATTAATAATATTGCTTCTTGCAATGCATCAACACCATATATAGGTAAAACTACGTTATGAGCTTTAGTTGCTTGTAAAGCACCTAATGCCATACCATCATTATTTGCTAAAATAACTTCAATTTTACTTCCATTTGGAGAAGATAACCATGCGTCAACTTTATCTTTCGCAAGTGCTGCGTCCCATAATCCTGTATCTTCAAATACTTTATCAGTTTTTATACCTTTTTCTTCAATAGTTTTAATAGAATATTCTGTTCTTGCTTCTGCATCTGGGTGTCCTGGTTCTCCTTTAAGCATAGCATATTGTATTATTCCATCACCATTTTTATCTAATTCAGGGTTTGCTTTCCAGTTTTTAACAAGTATTTCAGCTTGGAATACTCCTGATTCTTCTGGGTTATTCCCTACATAATAAGCCTTATCATAACTTTGTAAAACTTTTAATCCTGGATCTTTATTAAATAAAACAATAGGTATATTTGCTTTTTTTGCCTTGTCAACTATTGTTTGCCCAGCTGATGGGTCAACTAAGTTTATTGCTAATACATTAACACCTTTTGCTATTAAAGCATCAACTTGGTCATTTTGTATACCTTGTTGATTTTGTGAATCATTTAAGAATAATTCAACATTTGATTTTTCTTTTGCAAATGCTTCTAAATCATCTCTAAATGTTGCCATAAAGTTGTCATCAAATTTATAGATAGTAACACCTATTTTTGACTTCATTGCACCATCTTCTGATGCTTTTTCTTGTTTCTCTCCACAAGAAAACACTAGTAGTGATAATGCCACTACTGACATTAAAAATTTCTTCATAAGTTCCTCCTAAAAAATATTATTTAATCAATTTTAAATTTGCGAATAAATTATTCATTACTAATGATAATGCTCCATATTTTTCTGCATTATCACCTAATTCTGTTAAATGTAAATTAATCTTAGAACAAAAATTCTCTGTCAAAGAAGATTTAATTCCTTTCTCAAAATTTACTTTAAATATTTCCCCTGAATGTACTATATCTCCAGACACTATTATATCTTTAATATCTAACACATTCATTACATTACCTACTGTTTCTCCCACTTTATATGAGATATTTGAAACAATTTTAGCTAATACTTCATTACCTTTTTTGGCATTTTCATATATATCAACTATATTAATATCTTCTTGTACTATGTACTGACCTAATTTCTCATACTCTGTATGTACCATTAATTTTATCGAATTTTCAGAAAATTCTGTCTCAATACAACCAACTTTACCACACTTACATGCAAAATTAGAATTTTTATTAATAATAAAGTGTCCTATTTCTCCTGCTTGATTATTAGAACCTTTATATATTTTACCATCTATTAGCATTGAAGAACCTATACCATTTTTCATATATAGATAAAATATATTACCCATTTTTTTGGCTTTTCCAAATAGGATTTCTGCATTAAGCATTGCTCTTACGTCATTATCTATCATAGTTGGTATATTATATCTTTCTTCAACTAATTCTCCAATTTTAAAATTTGACCATTTAAAATATGGTGAGAATATAACATTCCTATTTTCTGAATCTATTATTCCGTTTAAGGCTAAACCTATTCCTACTATGTCGTTTTTATCGTATTTTTCAAAATAAGAATCTAATTCAGTTAGTAATAAATCAACTAAACTATCTTTTTTTTTCATAAAAAACTTTTTTCTTTTTGTTTCTATTATACTTCCATCTAACTTACCTACAGATATATCTATAAAATCAGCACCAAAATTCACACCTAAAATCATTTTGATATCATTTTTAATGCTCATAATTTTTCTAGGTCTTCCTTTACCTATATTTTTCACTTCTTCTTTTTCAAATATATACTCTTCTTTTCTTAACTTTTTAAGTATTTTTGATATTGCTGCTGGTGAAACATTAAGATTTTTTGCTAATTCTAACGAAGTTATTTCATTATTTTTAAGAATTAAGTCTAGTATCTTATACTCATTTTCATTTAATTTTACAATGTTCTTTCTCATGTTTTAATTCTACCTTGTTTTTTCTAAAATAAAAGTATTTTAAATTTTTTAAAAGTGCAGTTTATAAACTAAAAACACAATTATAAATTTAAGCCTTTTAAAAATGAATATTAATGGTCAAATTATTTTATTAACCAATACCTTAGTTTATTTTAATTTTATCTAAGTTCTTCTACTATTTCTGTTTTACTTTCAGTCTTTTCATCTACATTTTTTATTATCTTAGCTGGCATTCCTGCTACTACTACTCCACTAGGTACGTCTTTTGTTACTACTGCTCCTGCTGCTACAACTGAACCTTTACCTACTCTAACTCCTTCTAAGACCACAGCATTAGCCCCTATAACAACATTATCTTCTATAACTACAGGGTTTGCTGTTGGTGGCTCTATAACACCTGCTAGTACAGTTCCTGCTCCTATGTGGCAATCTTTACCTACAACAGCACGACCACCCATTACAACACCCATATCTATCATAGTTCTAGCACCAATTTTAGCTCCTATATTTATTATAGCCCCCATCATAATTACTGCCTTATCTCCTATTTCTACCATATCCCTTATAACAGCACCTGGCTCTATTCTAGCATTAATATTTTTTATATCTAATAAAGGAACTGCTGAATTTCTTCTATCACATTCTAAATAATAATTAGAAAGCCTATTTTCATCTACTATTTTTTTTATTAACTCATAATCTCCATGAATAAATTTCAAATCTTTCCCTATAACTTTTAACCCATAATTATTTGATATTTCTTCATCAGTTATTAAAGTAGTTAAAGTCTTTTTCACGCTATTTGATATAAAAGAAATAATTTCTTTTGATTTTTCTAATTCTGTCATTTTTATCACTACCTATCCTTTTTTATTCTATTGTATATATTTTAACACTTTATTTATTAACTAGCAATATATTTTTTTTAGTGATATAATTTTAGTATAGGGGGAAGTGAGTAAAATGTTAAAAATTTTAAGCCTAGATGGTGGGGGTCTAAGAGGTCTTTACCAAATACAAGTATTAAAAAAAATTGAAAAAGAATTAGGTAATTTAAATGATTATTTTGACATAATAATAGGAACAAGTGTAGGTTCTATGTTAGCTTGTTTTATTAGACTAGGTTATGACGTAAATACAATAGAAAAACAATATCTTGAAAATCTTAGAAAAACTTTTACTATAGCCGAAATATATGAAAATAATTTTAATAGCCTAAAAGAAATTTTAAAAAAAGAAAACCAAAAAGTTATAGGTATAGAAATTAAAGATGGAATAAATATTTTTAAAACGAATAATAAAACAGGTGAAAAATATAAGGCACATATGAGAGAAACACTTATTAATAAAAAAATAAATAAGCCTTTTTACACTATAAGTATTAATATTTCAGATAGAGAACCTAAAATATTTAGAGTAGATGAAAATAGTTCTACAAAAGATATTGTTGATGCCATAGCTTCATCAACTGCATTACCTGGACTATTTAAACCACACGAAATAAATGGTAAATTTTATTCTGATGGTGGTGTACTATATAACGACCCATCATTAGTAGCTTTAAGTATAGCATTAAAAATAGAAAAAGATGCTAGCAAAATAAAAATACTTTCTATTGGTACACTAGATGAAATAAATTCAAGCCAAAATATTTTTGACACTAAGTATTTGAAAAATAAGATGCTTGATTATTTAACTAAAGAAAATAATTTTTTGAAATATATTAAAAATAAATCAAACGATATAGATTTTATTAACTTTGTAGGACTTGGAAGTTTAGGGTCTTATGCACATAATTATACTTCATCATTTTTTGATGCCACTAATAAAGGGCATAGAGAAATATTAAATACTATCTTTAATTTATTCAATGCCAACGATAATTATCTTAGAATAAATCACAAAGTAACTAACAAGTCATTAGCCACACAGTACCTATATGAATACACAAAACTAGTATTTGATGATAAAGAATTAATAGATAAAATAAAAAAATGGGTTTAAACCCATTTTTATATTACTTCGATTTCTTATAAGATTCCAATTCTTTTAAGACATTACGAGCATTTTTCTCTTTATATTTCAAACCTTTTTTAGCATATGATATTGCTTTATCAATTAAACTTTCATCTTTATCATATAAATATTGTGCCATTTGTACATGGTTTACCTTCTCATCTAATAATTTTTTATAATATTTCATTTCATTATCTTCATCCCCTGCTTTAGCAGCAATTAAAAATAATTTACCTAATATTAATGCTCTATTTTCCTTTGTCATTTCAGCAAATTGTATTTGCTTATATGCTAATGGTAAAATAGCTTCTTTTTCATTAAAATGATTACTTAATGCCACATATATATCTGAAATATACACTTTATCATCAGAGTCTAATTTTAATGCTTTATTAGCTAGTTCAGTTGCCTCTTGATATTTTTTTATAGAGTATAACGAATTCATTAAGCCAAAATAATAATCTTTTCTATTTTCTAATGTCTCATTTTTATCTACAAAACTGTTTAATTTTGCAACTTCTTCGGCTTTATTTAATCTATATAATGCAAATGCTTCTTTTTCTATATATAGTATATTAGTATATTTTGTTCTAGTATTTAATTCTTTAATCAATATTAATTGTTTATTAATGTCTTTCTCATTAGCAGCTAAAATTTCATTAGCTGATACTGCAAATCTATCATTAGATTTTTTATCTCTAGATGCTAATTTTAAATATTTAATTCTATCTTTATTATTATTAGACAATTCATATAATGCAAAATATACTCTAGACATTTTTCCTTCTTCGCCCTTATTAGGTCTTATTTTTTGTAATGCTTTTACTGCTTCTGACTTTTTACCTAAATTTAATAATACTATAGCTTGTTGAAAATCATTTTCAACATTTGCAAGCATTGTTAAAGAAATCGTCATACCTAATATTGCAATTATTTTTTTCATTTTCACACTCCATTTTATTGATAAAACCAGAAAGTAGCAATAATATCACAATACTTTCTGGTTTCTTTTTATCAAGGATATATATTAAATATCTAATTTTTATTTATCTGTAAAGAATAATTCAACTCTTCTATTCATATATCTTCCTTGTGGTGTATCATTTCTTTCAACTATTTCTGTTTCACCTCTTGAACTTACTTTTCTTATTACTATGCTCTTATCTAGTCCATATTCTTGTAAATATTTAACTACATTTGTTGCTCTTGTAAGTCCTAATGTACTATTATAGTCATGAGATGCTGTATTATCTGTATGTCCTACTATATCTATTATCTTATCTTTATAGTATACATTTAAGATTTTAACTATTTGTCTTAGTGATTCTTTTTCTTCTGCACTTGGTTCTCTTCCATCTACTTCGAATCCTCTAATTGTACATAAATTAGTTGTAGTTCCACATTTAACTGGTATGCTACCCTTAGTTTCAATGTTTCCTTTTTCATCAACTTTTATCTTAAGATCGTCTAATTCTTTTTTCAATTTCTCAAGTTCTTTATCCTTAGAAGGTAAAGAAGCTAATATTTGATTTAATTCTACTGGATCTAAACCAGTTTTTCTCTTTTCAGGTAATAAGTTTATATTTACTCCAGCTGATACACCGAATGATTTCTTAGTATCTATACCTGCACTTACTTTATATATAAATCTTCTTGATGGTATAGTTCCACTTACTCCTACTGCAAATCCACCAGCTTTATTGTAATATGCTCCACCTGCTCCTACTGAAACTAAGTGTCTATCACTTACTTGTGGTATACTTGCTATAGCTAATGCTGTTGCAATACCTCCACTTAATTTTTCTGTGTCTGCACCTATTTTGTTTATCTTATTATTAATTTCTGTCTTGTTATAATAATTAGTATTTAAGTGTTTATGTACTGTGTCTCCAGTTACTGTATTTTGATCGCCTTCTTTAACATCACCAGTTCCTATACCTAATTTATTTCTCCAATCAGTTATATTCTTTCCATTAATGTTACTTGCATCTATCTTAGCGAAATCATTTTCTAATGCTTTTTTATTAACACCTAAATCATATATTACTTTTCCAGTTGCATCAGTTTTTGTGTTAACATTTACTGTCTTATCATCTGAAGTTACACCCACTAATTTCTTAGAAAGATTTGTAATTTGATTTACAGTAAGATTACTTCCATCTTTATTGATACTATTATCTTTAACATATTCATATACTGTCTTACCTGTTACTGTCTTTTCATCTGTAGCAGTTATCTTACCTGTTCCTATTTCATCTATCTTTTTCTTAGTTGGTGCATCTAATCCTACTGTAAATGTCTTTTTCTTAGTTGTTGGATCTTCTACTTTAGTTACTTCTACTCCACTATTTGGTTTATGAACTACGTTGATTAAACTTCCAGCAGTATTTTTAACATAATCATGAACTTGTTTGTCAGTTACTAATCTTGGTTTTGTTGTATCTGGTTTTGCAATATTAGCATCTTTACTTAATTTTTCAGCCCATTGTTTTACATTATTATTGTCTAAGTTACTTGCATCTTTCTTAGCAAAATCCTCTGCTAATTTTTCTTTATTTACTGCTAAGTCAAATGTTTTCTTACCATCTTTATCTGTACTAGATGTAACTTTTACTGTAGCATCTTTTGAAGTTACGTCAACTAATTTACCTACGCTATTCTTAACGTATTTATGAACTGTATCTCCTGTTACTGTATTTTTGTCTCCTTCAACAATATTACCTTTACCAATTCTATCGATTTGGTCTTTTATAGGTTTTGCTAATCCAATTGTATTTGTTTTAACATTTCCATTTATTTTTTCATCTACAACAATTTCATCTTTTTTACCTTCAATTTTTATTGAATCTTTAGCTGATTTTTCTAATTCTGCCTTAAGTTTATCTAATTGACCTTTATTTACTGCATCTTTTTCTTTAACACCAGCTTTTAAATTAGTAATAGTTGTTCCGTTTGTTCCACCTTGTAATGTAACTTTATCTTTTGTATCAGTATCATATTTAACAACATTTTTTATATCTTTTTGTATATTTGTTATATTTTTTGTATTTGTGTTTACTTTATCATCTATAGTTTTTAATTGTCCTTCTGTTGCTGCTCTATTTGCTACTACTTTAGCTGGATCCCATATTGTATTAGTCAATCCTGTTATATGTCCTGTTGGTCCATCGATAATAATTTTACCTAATTGAATCTTATCATTTAATTTTAATTCAAGTTCTCCATTAGCTTTTGAAGTAGTTACAATATTCTTTTTACCTTTTATAGCAAATGTACCATCTTTAAGTTTTAATTTTTGCTTTCCACCTTCATTACCTTCATAATTTAGCTCTGAAGCCACTCCATCTGCTATTTTCTTTAACTTACTGTCTACATATATTTTGTTAACTGCATCTTTATCATTAGTTGGATTGTCAACATTTATAATTTTCTTATTATTTGCATTTATTCCAGTATCAGTTATATATGTATTACCACCTAATGAAATCTTGTTTTCACCAATTATAACTTTTTTAGTAGTTCCTGCTGTTACTTCATCAAATTCAGGTTTAGTTGATATTTCTACTTTTAATTCTTTACCTGTTACAGTTGTTTTAACATTTTTATCTGAACTTGTTTTAGTATCTGCTAATCCACCTTTTATAGTTAATTTATCACCTAATTTTAAGTGAGCTTCTCCAGTATTACCTGCAAATTTTAATCCTTTATCAGTTAATTTTTTAGATTCTTTTGTTACATAGTCAAATACTGTTTTACCAGTTACTGTATGATCTTTATTAGCATGTGTATCAGAAATTACTCCATCTCCTATTAATTTAAGTTTTTCTTTTACATTATCTGCTAGTCCAACTTTATATGTATCTTTTTTACCTGTTGTTGTTTTTGTTACTTTTGTTTCATTAGTAGTGTCTGTAACTTCTACTGAATTTTTAGCTGGTCCTATTTTTGCAATTGCTTTATCTAATTGACCTTTATTTACAGCATCTTTTTCAGTTTCACCATCAGCAACATTTGTAATTTTTTGGCTATTTGCACTTATTCCAGCATTAGTTATATATGTTTTACCACCTAATGAAATTTTGTTATCTCCAATTATAACTTTATTAGCTGTTTTTCCTGCTGTTACTTCATCAAATTCAGGTTTAGTTGCTATTTCAACTTTTAATGTCTTACCAGCTATTTTTGTTGTTACATTTTTAGCTGAACTTTCTTTGCCTGATGCTAAATCACCATTAATAGTTAATTTTTCACCTAATTTTAAGTGTGCTTCTCCACCAGTATTACCTGCAAATTTTAACCCTTTATTTGCTAATTTTGTTATTTCTTTTGTTACATAAGTATGTACTGTTTTACCTGTTACTGTATTATTTATCTTAGGACCATTTTCTGAAATTTCTCCATCGCCAATTCCTAATTTCTTTTTCCATTTTGTAACATCAGTAGTAACTAAATTACTTGCATCTTTTTTAGCAAAAGTTTTAGCTAATTTGTCTTCATCTACTTTTAAATCAAATGTTTTCTTTCCATTAGCATTAGTTTTTGCTATTTTTACAGAACTATCACTTGAAGTAATATCTACAATGTCTCCACCTTTTCCAACTTTAGCAAGTTCTGTTTTTAATTGTTGGAAGTTAACTGCATCGGTATTTTCTGTAGCTGCTTTAACATGCTTAATTTGTCTTTCTTTACCTGCACTACCTACTGAAATTGCACCAGTCACAGCTTTAGATCCATCACCTAATACAACTGCATTTGTAGCACCTTTTGCATTTACATTTGAACCAATTACATATACATTTGCTTGGTCTATAACGTTTTTAGTTCCTATAGAAACACTATTTTCACCAGAAACTGTGCTTCCTTCTCCAGCAATTACAGCAGAATTTTTACCACTAGCTGTATTTTTTTGACCACCTAGTACTACTGCATTTTCACCTATAGATTTATTATCTAAACCAGCTAATATACCTGAATGTTTTCCACTTGCGATGTTTCTACCACCACCAACAACTACAGCTTTAACTGAACTAGCAACGTTGTTATAACCACCTAATGTAGCTGAATTTTCTCCACTAGCATTATTATTATAACCACCTACTACTGCTGATTGCTTTCCAGAAGCAGTATTTTGATAACCTGCTAATACTCCTGAAAGTTTTCCTGATGATTTATTAGAACCACCGGCTACTATTCCAGAATGATCTCCAGTTGCTTTATTTTTTATTCCACCTAATACTACTGAATCTTCTCCTTCAGCTTTGTTATTTATACCCGCTATTATACCTGAATGTTTTCCACTTGCTGTGTTCACACCTCCACCTACAACTACTGATTTAATTGAAGTAGCTTTATTAGTATGTCCACCTAATACAGCTGAATAATTCCCACTAGCTATGTTGGCTTGCTTATTTCCGCCACCACCTGCTACTATAGAATGTTTTCCACTAGCTACATTTGTAACTCCACCTAATACTACTGATTTTTCACCTGTTGCTTTATTATATGCTCCACCTATTACTGCCGATGATGTTCCTTTTGCTTCATTTTCTGCTCCACCTGCTACCGCAGAATGACTTCCATTAGCTTTATTAGCTCCACCAGCTAAAACTCCTGAATTAACTCCTTTTGAAGTATTATTTTCTCCACCTGCTATTGCTGATGAAGTTCCTGCAGCAACATTACTTTGTCCACCTAATATTCCTGCTCTTTGTCCACTAGCACTATTTCTAAATCCACCTGCTATTATTGCAGAATTTCCATCTGTTGTATTTCTAGCTCCACCTATTATTGCAGAAACATATCCATTTGTTGTATTAGCATATCCAGCTATTGCAGCTGTATTATCTCCATTTGCTGTATTTCCAGCAACTTTTTCAGAACCACCACCTATTACTACTGAAGCTAATCCTTTTGCTTTGCCATGTGCTCCTGCAAATACACCAGAATGAGTTCCTGAAGCACTATTAGAACCACCTCCAACTACTACGGAATCTTCACCTGTAGCTCTATTATGCTCTCCAGCCCATGTTTGCCCTGGTTTTGCCAACGATAAAGTTCCACTAACTAAAAACGAAATCATTAAACCCAGTGTAATACTGTACTTGTTTTTTAATGATCGTTTCAACCATCTCATCTTTTCGTTTATTTCCATCTTTTATCTCTCCTTACTAAATAATCTAATCGATATATTATACCCTCCCCCTGCATAAAAGTCAAGGGTTTTCGGCTAATTTAATGCATAACCGTTTCGTTTATTAAAAAATTAACTTTTCTTAACCCCCTATACACTAATAATTATTTATGCTTTTATTTTTTTTTAATTACTTAACCATTTTTATACTTATATTAAAAAAGTATGAATAAATTTTTCACTTTTTTTTATATTTTTTTTCTACATATTCTCCCAAGTGAGCGTTTTACCCTTTACATTTATTATTTTTATACTTATATTAAAAAAGTATAGATAAGTTTTAACTTTTTCTATACTTTTTTTCTACATGCTCTCCCAAGCAAGCATTCCGCCTTTTACATTTATTGTTTCTATTCCATTCTTTGCAAGATATTTCTGTGCTTTTTCACTTCTATTTCCACCCCTACAAATTACATATATAGGTTTTTTATTGTCTTTATACTTTTCTACCGCCTTATCTATTTGGTCTAACGGTATGTTTTGTGCTTGCTTTATATGCCCTTCACTATACTCATCAGTTGTTCTGACGTCTATAAGTATGGGTTTTTCTTTTTCTAAAATTTCTTTTAATTCATTTACACTTACAGATTTTAAATTACTTTTACTTTTAAAAATATTAAACATGTTACTCCTTTACTATGATATTACTATTTTTATATTATTTACACTTACTTCTTTAACTAATTGGCTTATAGTTTTATATGATAATTCTATATATACTTTACCATCTAATTTTATGTTGTTATTATAGAAATTAACTTTTATATTACCTGTATTTTGTTTCATAATTTTTTTTATATTAAGTTTTTTTTCATCACTTAAATTATCTAATAATATATTTACTTTTACATTTGTTATTTCTTTTAATTTAAAAATGTCGCTTATATAGTTTTTGTTTTTTCTTATAAAACAAGGTTTATTTATATACTTTGTTATATCTTTTCTTAAATTATTCTTGTATTCTACCCCATTAGATATTATCTTATCTTTACTATATACATAGGCTAATTCTATATTATTTTTTAGTATAAGAATAGTTTTTAGATTTTCATACTCTTTTGAGTTATAGTACAACAAAGGTAAACCTAGTTTTGTTATTTCTATATTACTTAATTCAATTAAACTATATTCATCTATATTCTTTTTTTCGTACATGGCTATACTACTATTATCTGTAAAAAATAGGGTTCTTGTTATATTTTCATCACTTTCTACTATTTTTTTGGCTATTTCTAATATTTCTTTTGCATTATTTTGAACTTCTTTTCTACTTATTTCAAATTCATCAAAAACTCCTGCTAATGCTAAACTTTCTAATTGTCTTTGATTTATACCATATTTTGTCATTCTATATGTAAAATCATTAATATCAGTAAATTTACCTGATTTTTCTCTTTCAAATACTATGTCTGATGCCAAATTTTGACTTATTCCACTTATTGAATAAAATGCATATCTAATATTCTCATTTTCTACAACAAAGAAAACATTAGAGTTATTTATACTAGGTTTTTCTAATTTTATATTATACTTTTCTAATTCATTAAAATATACATTTAACTTATTATAGTCTGTTATCTTATGATTTAATAATGCTTTCATATATTCTTTTGTATAATTTGCTTTTAAATATGCTGTGTAATATGAAATTATTGCATAAGATATAGAGTGTGATTTATTAAAACCATAATCTCCAAATGCTTCAATTTGAGAGTACAATTTTTCTATTTTTTGTTTATCATAACCTTTTTCTACTGCTTTGGTTATAAAGTTTATTTTATGTTTTTCTAAAATATCAGGTTTTTTCTTGCTTATTGCTCTTCTTAAATCATCTGCTTCTATTAATGAATAATCTGCAATTTTTTGTGCAATTTGCATAACTTGTTCTTGATATATCATTATTCCATATGTATTATCTAAAATTCCTTTTAAATCATCTATTTCATATTCTATATTTTCTAATTTATTTTTTCTCTTAATTACGTCATCTACCATACCACTACCTAAAGGCCCTGGTCTATATAGGGCTAAGGCTGCTGATATGTCGTGAATACTATTTATTTTAAATCTTTTAATTAGGCTAGTAATTCCCATTGATTCAACTTGAAATAGTCCTATAGTATCTCCTTTATTGTATAATTCAAAGGCTTTTTGATTATCTAATTCAATATTATCTAAATCTATATTTATATCTTTTATAGTTTCAGATATTATATCAAGGTTAGCAAGTGCTAAAAAATCCATCTTTAAAAGCCCTAAATGTTCTAATTCTTTCATATCATATTGAGATACATTTATTTTTAATTCTAAATCTTTATATATAGGAACTATATTTTCTAATTTTTCTCTTGAGATTATAACTCCTGATGCATGAATAGAACTATGCCTTACATTATCTAATAATTTAGATAAAATTCTAGATTTATCATCTTTTGATAATGTCTTATTTAAAACTCTTGTTAAATCTCTTAAAATTTGTTTTTCTTTTAGTGTAGAAAAAGTTACTATATTTGAAACATAATCTTGTCCATATCTTTGCATTACATAACTTATTACTTCTTCACGCCTATTTGCTTCAAAATCTAAATCTATATCTGGCATACTTTTTCTACCAGCATTTAAAAATCTTTCAAATATTAAGTCGTATTTTATGGGGTCTATTTTAGTAATATCTAATAAATATGATACTAAACTTCCTGCAGCCGAACCCCTACCTACACCAACTAATATCTTATTTTCTCTTGCAAACTTGACTATGTCTTGTGTTATCAAAAAATATGAATTAAATCCCATTTTATCTATTACACTTATTTCGTATTCTATTCTTTTAATATATCTATCATCTGTTATATTTTTTTCTTTTAAACCCTTATATACTAAATCTTTTAAAACTTCTTTTTCATTAATATTTTTTAAATATATTGGTAACTCTTTATTTGATAATTCTATTTCTACATTACATTTATCAACTATTTCTCCTATACTTTTTATACCTTCATCAAAAATTTCTTTATCTATATATTCTAAATCTTTTGAAATTTGATTATAGTCTTTTAAGTATAAATCCTCTGGCTTATATGCTGTTTTTATAGAACTTAAATTTCTATTTTCTTTAATAGCAGTTACTATTTTTTGTATAAAGGCATCTCCTTTATCTAAATAATATACGTCATTAGTTATTACAAACTTAGTTTCAGTTTCTTTTATTATGTCTATATACTCTTCTATATTTCGTTTTAGCATATTAAAAGCAGGTAATTCAAGATAAAAATCATCAAAATATTTATTATATTTAATTACCACATTTTTAGCATGTGCATAATCTAAATTATCTATACTCTTAAAAACTTCTGAATTTATACCACCAACTAATACAACTAAATCTTTACTATACTTAGAAATTTCTTGTATATCTATTATATTTCTATTTGCTATTCTCCTATTATTAGATACTGTACTCAATTTTATTAAAGCCTTATAACCATCAATGTTTTTCGCATAAACAGTTATTGCAAATTCTCCCTCTATTTCCAAACCATAAGTATATAGTTCTAAAGCGATTATAGGTTTAATGCCTAATTTTAATGCTTTTTCATAATAGTTTATTGTTCCAAATAAGGAAGTATTTGTTATTGCCATACTTTTTTGATTATATTCTTTTATTCTTTTTAGATAGTCATCAACTTTTGCAGTTGCTTCTAATAAAGTATAATCTGTATGTAGCTTTAAATTTATATACATTATATCTCCTTAAATTTCTTTTAGTGTAGTTATAAGATAATCAATTTCTTCTTTTGTATTATATATACCTAAACTTATTCTTATAGATGACATTACTCTATCATCATCAAATCCCATAGCCTTTAAAACATGTGAACCAGATAAACTACCACTCATACAAGCAGAACCACCACTAACACATATACCTTTTAAATCTAACATAGGTAATAGTAATTGTATATTTTTATCTTTAATACTAATATTTATTATATTACTTATTCTATTCTCTCCATTTATTTGTATATTTTCCATTTCTTGTATATTAGATACAAAATAGTCCATTAATCCTTTAACATATGCTTTTTCTTTTTCCATATTATTAATTGCAATTTCTAAAGCCTTACTAGATAATATTATGTTTAATAAATTTTCAGTACCTGCTCTTTTATTTCTCTCTTGCTTACCACCATATATTAATTTTTTTATAGCTATGTCATCTTTTATGTATAAGATTCCTACTCCTTTTGGTCCATAGAACTTATGAGCTGAAAAACTCATACTGTCTGCACCCATTTCATAAATATTCATTTTTTCTTTCGTTATATATTGTGCTGCATCTACATGAAAATGTATATTCTTATTTTTTATCTCTTTTGCTATTTCTTTTATAGCTTGTATAGAGCCTGTTTCGTTGTTTACAGCCATTACTACTACCAAGCCTACCTTATCACTCATTAGGCTTCTAAAATGCTCTAAATCTATCATTCCATCGCTTTTAACATTTATATATTTTACTATATAGCCCATCGTTTCTAATTGCTTCATATGCTCTAATATACTAGAATGCTCTATACTAGAACATAATATTTCCTTTTGTTTATTTATAGCACTATTAATAGCCATATTATTAGATTCTGTTGCCCCAGATGTAAATATTATATTTTTAGCATCAACACCAAGATTTTTAGCAACTGTTAGCCTTGCATTTTCAAGTAATACTCTACTTTGCCTACCTAAACTATGAACTGATGATGGATTAGCATATATATTTCTATTAAGTTCTACTAACTCATCTAATAGTTCTTCTCTAAATTTTGTTGATGCCGCATTATCTAAATATATATTTTTCATTTGTTTCTCCTATATAATTATCATAGATATAACCAATAGCACTTTAAGTAAAGTGTATATTATAGCAAATTCAATTACTAAATATTTTTCTTTTTCATCTATATTTTTTTTAATATCAAAGTATACACAAGCTGCTAACATTATTATATATACAATAAGATATTCAATATTAAAACTTCCTAAAAATGTGTAACTTATATCTAAAAAGCATAGTAGACTATATTCAATTATATCTATTATATCTTTATAATATTCTCTAATTAAATTATTTACGAATAATAGCAATGAAAACATAAATAAAAATACAAATTTATGATTTAGGTCTATTAAAAAATATGTCAAAAATATTAAAATTAGTGTTATTTGAATTTTTAAATTTTTTCTTAATGCGTTTTTAATCTTCATTTTCTTCTCCTAAACCTATACTATCATATATAGACTTTAATTTTGATTTTTCAACATGAGTATATAGTTCAGTCGTTGTAATACTTGCATGACCTAATAATTCCTGAACTATTCTAATATCTGCCCCATTTTTTAATAATAAACTTGCAATAGAGTGTCTTATCATATGTGGGTGAACACTTTTTTCTATTCCACAATTTTTTGCATGTTCTTTAAAAACTAGATAAAAAGAAGTTCTTGTAGCACCAGTAAATAGTTTATGATCTCTTCTACTATGCTTTAATAGTTCTCTTTCCGTTTTTATATACTCTTTTATTTCATTTGCTATCTCATCATATATAGGTATATATCTATATTTAGAACCTTTACCCAATACTCTTATATATCTATATTCGTTATCTTCTATATCTCTTATTTCTAAGTTAATTATTTCAGAAATTCTAGCACCTGTTGCCATTAGTAATTTTAAGATTAGTTTATCTCTAACACTCTTAGGCTCATGATTAAAAGTTTCTAATATTCTACTAAATTCACTCTCAGTTAATATATCAGGTAGTCTTTTTTCTTTTTTCATTGCTTTTATGGTATTAGTTGGGTCTTTATCAATAAGTTTATTCATATATAGATACTTATAAAAAGTTTTAAGTGATGATATTTTTCTTTGAACAGTATTATGTTTAAACATATTTTTCATATTTTCTATATAGGCATATATATCATCTTTTTCTACATTATTATATTCTTTTTGTGTTTTTTTAAAAAAAGATTTCAAATCCACTCTATAACTTCTAATAGTTAATTCACTTAAACCCTTTTCTATCTTTAAGTAATCCAAAAATTCTCTAATATACAAACTTGTTTCTTTATTCATTTTTACCCTTCATCATTTCTTTAATATGATTTCTAAGAGCAGTAGTTATACTATCTCCTGATATTATTCTAGCAATTTCATCTATTCTTTCTTCATCATTTAATTTTTTAATTTCAGTTTCTGTAATAGAATTATCAGTAGTTTTCTCTATTAAAAATTGTTCATCTGCCATAATTGCTATACTAGGTGAATGTGTTACACATATTACTTGTATATTTTTTGATAATTTTCTAAGTTTTTTAGCAACTAGTTTTACAGTTTCACCCGATATTCCCGTATCTATTTCATCAAATATTAATGTAGATAAATTATCTACCCTAGAAAATACAACTTTTAATGCTAACATTATTCTTGAAATTTCTCCACCTGATGCTATTTTTGATAACTTATTATATTCTTGACCTTCATTTGCCTTTATCATAAACTCAATATCATCTATACCATTTTCATGCATTCCATCTTTAATATCTATGTTTACTTTAAATGATGCACCTTTCATATTAAGTTCATATAGCTCATTATTTATTTCTTTTTCTAATTTTTTAGCATATTCTTTTCTATCTTTACTTAGTTGTTTTGCATTTTCAAAATACATATTAGTTTTTTCATCTTTTAATTTTTTAAGTTCTTCTATTTTATCAGATGAATATTCTATATTAGATAACTTTTCTTGCATTTGCTCTTTATATATTAAGATATTACTTATACTATCTTTATACTTATTTTTTATCTTATTTATTTTATTTAATCTGTCTGCAATTTCTTCTAATTTAGTATCATTATCCTCTGAAATATCTTTACATGATATATCATTATATATATCATTTAACTGTTCTTTAATATCTTCTAATCTATCATTAATATCAGAAATTTCAGTTGAAACGTCAGATATACTATTTATGGTTCTAACACAATTTTTAACTCCTGTTAAAACATTTTCATCTAATTCATAAACTAATCTAGCAAAGGCTTCTTTTATACGGCCTGAATTAAATATCAATTTATATTCTGCTTCTAATTCTTCATCTATGCCATCATATAGTTCTAATTTATCAATTTCTTGTATATTAAAATTATATAATTCTTTTTTTTCTAGTATTTCTTTTTTTTCTATTTCTAACCTGTCTATTTCAACATTTAGATTTTTTATATCACTTACTATACTTTTCAAATTATATTTTTTCTTGTCTATAAATGCATCTAATAAATTTATATGATAAGTCTTATTAAGTAAATATTGATTTTCGTGTTGCCCAACTATATCAACTAATTGTTCCATTATATTTTTTAGTGTAGACAAAGTAACTCTTTTATCATTTACTATTATTTTAGATTTAGAATCTATACCTATTTCTCTATAAATTATTAATTCTTTATCTGAAAAATCAATAGTGTCTGTTATTTCTTGTAACTTTTCTATATTTTCATCTGTTAAATCAATGACTGCTTCAACACTTAATTTTTTCTCGCCATTTCTTATTGCTAAAACATTAGACCTAGCACCTGTCAAAAATGAAATTCCATCTAAAATTATAGATTTACCTGCACCTGTTTCCCCAGTTAATACTGAAAAATTAGTTTCTAAATCTATTTCTAAATCTTTTATTATTGCTAAATTATTTATTTTCAACTCTCTTATCATTGAATATTTCTCCTATAAAATTAGCTATACTATTTGTCGCTTGTTTAGCTTCACTTAAAAAATTTATAATTTGGAATACATGTATCATATTTTCGTATCCTTCTATTCTACAGTCAACGCCACTTTCTTTCATTCTTTCACATACTTTTATACTATCATCACTTAATATTTCTAAGCCACCATATTGAATTAAAGTTTTAGGGAATCCCTTAAAATTACCATATACTGGCGATGCATAAGGGTGTTTAACGTCTACTCCTTTAAAATATGGATTATATAGTAAATATGTATTATATGTTGATTT
>NZ_LOQI01000008.1:31930-41988 GCF_001517915.1 Oceanivirga salmonicida
ATATCACTTCAAAATCAACACCTGATCTGTTTCTAAGTTTTTCAAGAAATCTTAAATAGTAATCGCTTATAGAAGTATTTACAAATGCTCCACCATGCACATAAATTATTAAATTTTTACTTTCTTCTGTATAATATCTATAATACACAACGTCTTCTTTATCACCTTCATCATATCTTAATATATGATGCTCTAGTGTATAGTAAGGGTTCTTTGTTAAAGCGGTCTCATTTGTTCCACCACTTTGAAGATAAACTTCATCTTTATTTGCTAATATCTTATTTCCTAATAAATCTATTGAAGATATTACTATGCTGCTACACGACATTGTAAAAAGTAATGCTATACTTATTAAAAATTTTTTCATAATTTACCTCCATTCAAGTTTCGTTTTTAATATATTGTAATAATTTTTTGTTTTTAATTCTAGTATTTCTACGTATTTATCACTTAATTCTACATAAACTTCTTTCTTTTCATCTATTTTTAAACCATCTATATATATATCAGAATTAGAAGATACATTTAATTTAATATTAGGTAATATTAATGATCTTGTCCCTAAATATTGAGAAGCTATTGCAACTATATTTAGTAATTTTAATTCAGGGTGTATAATACTTCCACCTGCTGACATAGCATAAGCAGTTGAGCCTGTTGGTGTTGATATTATTAGACCATCTGCTCTATATTTTGTTACTAATTTTTCTTTATCATATAAATATATTTCATCTAAAAAATTATTTTTAAATACTATATCATTTAATGCATAATACTCATTATCTAATATTTTACAATTTAACAAATATCTTTTACTTAAAATATATTCCTTATTTTTAATTGCTTTTATAACTTCTAAAAATTCATGTACTTCTATATCTGCCATATAACCTATCTTACCATAATTTATGGGAATAATGGGCTTATTGTATTTTATAGCATACTTTAGTGCTTTTAATATAGTGCCATCTCCACCAAAACTAAATATATAGTCTGGATTTTCTTTTACAATTTCTATACTGTTTTCATTTAACATTTTAATTTCGTTAGATATATCTATGTTATCTTTTTTTACTATAAATACTTTCATATAACTTCTTTCTCAATTCTTCTGTGGGTAATCCGACTACATTAGTATAACTACCATCAATTTTAACACAAAAATCAGTTTCTTGTATACCATAAGATCCTGCCTTATCATAAGGGCTTTTATCTTTAATATATTTTTCTATCTCTTCATCACTTAATTTTCTAAAATATATTTTTGTTTTAACTACAAAATTATCAATTTCATTTTCATTTTTTATACATACTCCAGTATATACAAAATGCGAACTATTTGATAAGCTTTTAAGCATATTAAATGCTTCATTATAGTTTTTGGGTTTCCCTAATATTTTATCACCTTTTACAACTATAGTATCTGCTGATATTATTATACCATATTTAGTTATAGAATTGGCTTTTAATTTACTAAGTTCTAAAACCAATTTTTCTGGATTTTTAATATCTAAGTTTTCATCTACATTAGGTATTATAATTTCAAAATCTTTTATAATTTGCCCTAATAATTCTTTTCTTCTAGGAGAACCAGAAGCTAATATATATTTCATTATAGGGAACTTTCTAATTCATCTAGATTAGGTAACCCTTTTTTGGCCACCAAAGTTTGATATATTTTTTCTACCAAATTATAGTCTAAACTTTTTATATATTGTAAATACAGTAAATTGGTAGTATATGAATAAGATTTATGTTCTCCTATAAGATACACCTTTGCTGGTGCTATATCATTTTCTTTTATCTCTTCCATAGATCTTACATTTTTACAAAATTTAGGGTATTTATTATAGAACTGTCTTTCCCATTCCATAACTATATTTTCTATTTTTTCTATAACTTTTTCATTACGCTCATCTACTGCTGGTAAATAATCTTTAATTTTATCGTATTCATCCTTATGAGTATATTCCATCATATATGCATACTTTTCAAAAAGTAAATTTCTACCCTGTTTAATTGTTTCATTTAAATCTCTTAAATAACTATAATTTATATCTCTACTAAGATTTTCCCACTGACTTAAACGAGTGTTATAGAACTCTTCTTTATTATCTTGGCAATTTGCCCTACCGCCAGTATTTTTAAGATTAGTAAATAGTTCCCATTCTTTTTCTAATATTTCTTTTATTATTTTCTCTTTGTCCATTTTAATCTCTCCAACAACCTAGTTCTTTTATAGTTTCATTTTTTATTCTACTTTGTATAACAGGCCCATAATAGCCTATAAAATCAGCTATTCTAATTACTATATCTTTATCTTCTAATTTATCAATTATATCTGAACATATTTCATCCATTATATTTATCTTTTTATTATATGTAGTTTTAGGTTTTACTAAATCATTAAATAAATTATATGCTTTATTATCAATCTCACTTAACATTTTATGTTGCCACTTATAGTATGGACAATATTTTTCATTTATTAAAAAATACATTTCTATACTTGCAGTAATAAATAGTGATAGTGCTTGATTTGCAGCAACATACTCATTTCTTTTAATGCATCTTTCATAATTAATATATGAACTATTCATATTCATGCATCTAGTCGCCATCATATTATATTTTATATCTCTTGGGTAAAACTTAACTTTTTCTCTTATGCTTGTAATTATTCCAAAATCATCTCTAAAAATTTCACCATTGGTAAAAGCAGATAATAAGTATTGTGGTATGTTTCTAAATTCTAAGTCATTATCAGGTGCAGTGTTACTACCCAAAAAACTATAAATATACTCATCTATATCTAAAATACCACGCCTATTTTTACCCCAAACACTTTCATCTAATACTTTAAAACCTTCAAATTCATTTGGTAATTCTTTTAAAATATTTTTAAATTTTTCTCCATATTTTAAATAATCATCATGTCTTAACCAAATAGATGGCATTGCTGAAAAATCATGGTCTCTTGATATACTATCATCATAACCATAACATTCTGAACCATAACCTATAAGGCCTACTGCAACAGGCACATTAAATTCATTGATTATAGGTAAAAGTATTTCATTATAGTATTTTTTAGCTAAAAGCATTCCTTTCATGTTTACCCTTTCTTATCTCTAAGTTTAATAGTTTCTTTTACCATTTCAACATTTTCTTTTACTTTTTTGTAATTTATACTCTCTGTTCCAAATGAAGCCTCACATATGAATAATCCTTTTTCAAATAATTCTAAGGCTTTTTCTAAATCTCCTTTTTGAAACATTGCCACTGCCATACTATTAAGTGCAGATGAATACATAGCATGACCTTTACCTACTTCTTTTTCATACATTTTAAGACATGACTTTATACATTCATCAGATTTTTCTATTTCTCCAACTCCCCTATATGCTAATGCCATATTATTAAGTGTCGTTGCTAATGCAATTTTATACTCTACTAATTCTTGCAATATATCATAACTAGTCTTATGTAATTCTAATGCTTCTTTTGGTCTATTTGTATCTTGATAATATAGCCCTAAATTATTACATATGCTTGCATATTCATAAGTTTTTTGCATATCATATTCATCATAAATCTTTTTAACTTGTAAATATAAAGGTTCTAATTTAGTTATATCTCCTTTAAATCTATATACTTCTGCTAAATTTAGAGTTGTTGTAGCATATGGTATACAATCTTTTGAAAATTTGTTTGCTATAATTTCTCTTGCTTCTACTAAAGAATTTATCGCTGTTTCATAATCTCCTATATATTTAGAAGTTCCACCTAATTCATTTAATATATCAATAGTTACATTACTTGTATTTCCATATACTTCTTTAATATACTTTGTCATTTGTTTTAATAATTCAACTTCCTCTGTTGTCTTACTATCCCTTATTAATTCTTGTCTTTTAATTCTTGATTCATTTATGTATTTTATTTTATCATTTATAGTCATTTATTTACTCCCAACTATCTGTAAATTCTATTAATTTAGATGCGACAGGTTTTTCCATAGATGAATGCCCCGCTCCTTCAACAAAAACTAATTCACAATTATTCATTTTCTTATATAATTCATAAGCTCCACTAGGTCTACAATCAACGTCATATCTACCATGACATATTTTAGTTTTTATATCTTTTATTTTATCTACATTATTTAAAATATAGTTATCTTCTGGTAAGAAACTATTATTAGTGAAATAATGACACTCTAATCTTGCTATTGCAATATCGTATTCTGTAACTTCATTTGCTAGCGGTCTAGGGTATAATGCTACACAACTAGTTTCCCAATCATTCCAATATTTAGCATATTTTGAAACTATGTTCATATCATTACTTCCCAAATATTTCATATAACTAGGTATAATATTTTTCTTTTCATCATCTGTTAAAATAGAAATATATTTATCAAATTCTTGTGGGAAAAAGTAGCCTGCTCCACCTTCATATAACCATGAAACATCACTTTTTCTTGCTAGAAATATACCACGAAGTATCATACCAGAAACTCTATTAGGATGATTTATTGCATATACTAAACTAAGTGCAGTTCCCCAACTTCCACCAAATAAAATCCACTTATCAATTCCTAATAATTCACGAATTTTTTCCATGTCATCTACTAAGTCAAAGGTAGTATTTTCCCTAAGTTCCACGAAAGGTTTAGACCTACCTGCACCCCTTTGGTCAAATATTACTACTCTATATTTATCTTTATTAAAAAATTTTCTCGCTAAATTACCTGAACCACCACCTGGTCCACCATGAACATATACTATTGGTATACCATTAGGATTACCACACTGCTCATAATATACTTCGTGTATATCAGATACTTTTATGTAACCACTATTATATGGTACTAATTCATCATATAGTTCTCTCATTGTTTCACTTCCTTAATTTTATAACATTTAATTCATATAATATAATTTATTATATCATAAATTTAATTTATACATATAAATTATCTGCCCATAATTCACATTGTTTCATTACAATATTTATAGCATCTTCAAATCCTTCAGGTGGATATTTATGACTTTTAAGTAATCTTTTAATTATTTTACGCATTGTTGCTCTTGCAGATTCTTTTTTTTGCCAATCTACTGTTTGATTTTTTCTAAGTGAATCTGCTAATTCCTTTGTTATTATAACCAATTCTTCATTTTCATAAAAATCTTTAACTGCTCTTGGTTTAGTCAATGCATCATAAAAAGCCAATTCATCACTTGTAAGTCCTAATTCGTTTCCTATTTTATGGGCTTCTCTTATGTGTTTTGCTAAATTTAAAAGTTCTTCTATGACTTCTTCATTAGTTAACATGTTATTTAAATATTTATTCATAACTTCTTGCATAATTTGACTAAATTCTTTACTCTTAATTATATTAGTTTTTTTATACACTTTAACTTGTCCATTTATAAGTTTTTTTAATATTTCTACAGCAAGATTTTTTTCTTTTATATTTGAAATATCTTCCAAAAACTTAGGATCAAAAATTGAAAATTCTTTTTTACTAACATCAAATAAATTTATAATTCCTTCACTTTTTATACTATGTTTTAGCAATTCATTTATTCTATCATTAAGTTCTTTAAGAGAAATTTTATTCTCTTCACCTTTATTTAATAATTTCATTATGAGAACTCTTATTGATTCAAAGAATACTGCCTCATATCTTAAATCTTTTTCAACAATAGATGAACACAAAGATAATGCTTGTTTCATTAATCCTGATTCTTTTATAAACAATTCCTTATCTTTAATTTTATTTGGTGAAAGCATAAAATTTAAACCACCAGTAACTGCTCTTGACCTTTCAAGATCTGTACCATTTTTAAATTTATTATAATTATAACCATGAAATAGATCTTTGCATATTTCTAATTTTTCAATAAATTTTGGATATGCAACATCTTTAATATTTGTTTCTCCATAATTTTTTCTATCTCTTACTGTATAGTCATTCATTGCATTTTTAAGTTCTGTTGCTATCCCTATATAATCAACAACAAGTCCACCTTCTTTTCCTTTAAAAACTCTATTTACTCTAGCTATAGCTTGCATTAAATTATGACTTTTCATTGGTTTATATACATACATCGTTGCAAGAGATGGTACATCAAAACCAGTAAGCCACATATCAACAACAATAGCTATTTTCATTTCGTCATTATTATCTTTAAATTTTTTTCCTAATTCTATTCTTTCCCTTTTATTTCCTATAATTGCTTTCCATTCTTCTGGATCTTGATTACTTTCTGTCATTATTATTTTAACTTTTTCATTCCAAGCTGGTCTAAATTCTAATATTTTTTCATAGATTTTCATAGCAATAGTTCTCGAATATGCAACAATCATTGCTTTTCCTGTTAAAAGATTTTCTCTATTTTCTTCATAGTGAGTTATTATATCTTCAACCAAAGAAGTTATTGTTTCATCATTACCCAAAATTGCTTCCATTGTAGCAAGTTCTTTTTTGCTTTTTTCTATTATATAAGGCGTAGCTTTTTCTGCTACACATGAATATTCATGATCAATTTTTTCTAAAGTCTTCTCATCTAATTTAATATTCATTACACGACTTTCATAATAAACTGGTCTAGTTGCTCCATCTTCTACCGCTTGTGTCATATCATAAATATCTATATAATCTCCAAAAACTTCTATTGTACTTCTGTCTCTGCTAGAAATAGGGGTCCCTGTAAATCCTATATATGTAGCATTAGGTAAATTATTTCTTATAATTCTAGCTGTTCCACTTATTATTTTTTCTGTTTCATACCCTTTTTCATCAATAATTGTTTTCGTTTTTTCTACTAACCCATATTGACTTCTATGAGCTTCATCCGCCATAACTATAATATTTTTTCTATCTGACATAGGTTTATCTAATTCTTCAAATTTTTGCATGGTGGTAAAGAAAATTCCATTAGATTTTCTACCATCAAGTAATTTTTTCAAATGTTCTCTACTTTCAGCTTGTACAGGTGATTGTCTTAAAAAATCCTTACATTTTGCAAACTGTCCATATAATTGATCATCTAAATCATTTCTATCAGTTATTACTACAATAGTCGGACTATCTAATTCTTCTTGCAATAAATGTGCATAAAATACCATTGATAATGATTTACCACTTCCTTGTGTATGCCAAAATACTCCACCTCTACCATCTGTATTTATAGCTTTTTTAGTAGATTCAATTGCTTTTTTTACTGCGAAATATTGATGATATGCACCTAATATTTTAAATTGTGTATAACCTTCATTATTAAAACAAATAAAATTTTTTATAATATCCAATAATCTATGTCTTTGAAATATACCATTAAAAAATGTTTCAAAATCAGCTTCACGAGTATGTTCATAACTTCCATCCACTGTTTTCCATTCCATAAATCTATCTTCAACTGATGTTATAGTTCCTGCTTTGCTTATAAGTTGATCACTCATAATACAAATAGCATTATATATAAACATTGAAGGAATATCTTTCATATAATTTCTCAATTGTAAATATGCATCACTAGCATCCGTTTCTTCTCTTGAAGGTGATTTTAATTCTATGACTACTATAGGTAACCCATTTAAAAATAACAAAATATCTGGTCTTCTTGTTGTATTTTCTATAAAACTCCATTGATTAGACACAATAAAAGAATTATTATCAACATTATTATAATCTACAATATATACAATATTAGAAACTTCTTCTCCTTCAATAAAATATTTTACAGATATTCCATTTTGAATATAATCCATAAACTTTACATTATTTTGCACTAATTCTAAACTATCAAAATTTTTAAGCTTATATAAAGCTTCATTTATAGCTTCTACTGGTAAATTAGGATTTAGTCTATATAAAGATTCCTCTAATACTGTTTCATATAATGGAGAATAAAAATCTCTTTCTAAATTTGGACCATAAACATATCTGTAACCCATATTTTTAAATAATTCTAAAATACTATTTTCATAAGAATTTTCAGTATAATTTAAAGACATATTAAATTGTATGATATAATTTTAATTAAATCATACATCTCCTTTCTATTTTTTTAAATATTTTTTATATAATCTAAAATAATTTTTTTATTTTTTATGCCATATTTTTTTGCTACATTATCATATCTTATCAATTTATTTAATATACTATATAGTTTATCAAAGTTAAAATTTTCATCTATTTTTCTTATCCAATGCACAGTTATTAAAATAGAAACTACTATTCTTTTATCATCTAAAAGTATATTAAATTTTATTTCATCTTGTATATAAGGAATTGTTATTATCTTTTTATTTATTATTGGTCTATTATGTGCACAGAAATTCCGTATTAAATTTAAGTGTTTTATCTGAGATATAAAATGACTTATTTTCATATTATATTCACCAGAAATCATTTTTTTATCTTTAATTTTCATTAGATCAAACAAAAATAATATTTCACCAAAGGTTAATATTTCAACTAATTTCCATATATTTGGCATACCATTATTAGTTTTATAGTCTTCATTTTCATACTTTATTCTATCTTTTATTTTAACAATTAATTCTTTTTGATATTTATTTTTTTCATTTATACTAATTTTTTCATTACACCATCTAGAAAAATCAAGGTACCCAACAGCTCCAAATCTTTTTCCCATTTGATATGCCAATTTATTTTTTATAGATAGTTCTATTATTTCAATCAAAGAAAGCAATTCAAGTCTTAATTCTTTATCTAAATAAAAATTTTTTACTACTGCATCAAAATAAGTTTCTTTTTTATACATATTATTTTTATCTATAAAAAATTGAGAAAAATCTTTTAATTTATAATAATTTATATGTCTTAATGTTTTTAATGCTTTTATATCATCATTTATAATCATACCTCTTGATTTAAGTAATTCTAATTGTTCTTTATATGTAAGATGTATTTCTTTTTTCATAGTCTCCTCTCTATAAAATAAAACCCCTACATCGCACAATTAAGCACGTCCACAATCGGAAGTAGGGGTATTGATCTACATAATTTAATTAAATATAAACAGTTCCCTGTCTACATAATTATGATACCCCATTTCATATGAAATGTCAATAGATATATAATAAAATTTATTCGTTTAATACTTTATAAAACTATTTATTAATACACTAAATGATAATTTAGAAGAACAAATACTAACTGTTTATAAAAGACTATTTAAACAATTTAAAACACCTTTTAAAATAGAATATACAAAATATAATGATTATTTAGTTAAAGAAATACCTGAAAACTGGAATGTAGAAAGTATCATTTCTAATTCTATATCAAATACAATCAAATCAGGTGTAGAAAAATATAAAAATAAAAAAATATATATTGCAACAGCTGATGTTCAAGGAAATAATATTTTAGGTGGTAAATTAGTTTCTTTTGAGACAAAAGAAAGTAGAGCTAATATGCAACCGAAATTAAATAGTATTTGGTTTGCCAAAATGAAAAATAGTATTAAGCATATATTTTTAGATTTAACAATGTCTGAATTTGTGGAAAATACTATTTTGTCAACAGGTTTTTTTGGAATAGAATGCAATAATTACTCATTTGAATATATATCAGCATTTATTCTAGATCCTGATTTTGAAAAAGAAAAAAATTTATATGCATCAGGTACTACTCAAGAAGCAATTAATAACAAAAGCTTGAATCAGATATATTTACTGATACCTGATGAAAAGACATTAAAATATTTCCATGAAAAAACTAAAGATCTATTTAGCTCTATAAATAGTAATAAAATACAAAATAAAAAGTTATCGTTATTAAGAGATACTCTATTACCAAAACTAATGTCTGGTGAAATTGATGTCTCTAATATTGCTATTTAGGCTGTTAAATTATCATTTATACGATTGTTTAATTCTATTTTATTTGAAATTAATTCTAATATATAAACAATTTTGTTTTGTACATTTATATTAGGTAAATCAATAAAAACATTACCAATATCTTTTGTCGATATATTTGCCTGGCTAGCACTACCTTTAGCAATAGATGCTAATGA
>NZ_LOQI01000009.1 GCF_001517915.1 Oceanivirga salmonicida
TTTTAGACATAAACGATCATCTCCTTTAATTTAATTTGTAATATATTTATATCACAAAAAATGGGTCAAATTAATGAACTTTTACGAAAAATTAAATGAGCTATTAAGGGCTCACTTTTGGTGAGCTTTCACACATTTCTATAATTAAATTAATTTATTACTTGACATTATATAATTCTAAAGATATAATTTAACAATATACCCCTAGTTTGGGGGTGGGGGAAAAGAATGTTGCGTGTATATACTATAAAAATTTAGGAAAAAAGAATTAAAAATAGCAATTTAGTAAAAAAAAATAAGGAGGGTAATTAATTAAAAAAGTAAATTTAGAAAAATAAGTATTTATCTAAATTAGACTGATTTAATATAAATTTAAATATTATGGATAAAAGAAATTTAATAAATCGTATTTCTATTGCTACTGGACATTTAAATGGCATAAAAAAAATGGTTGAAGAAGATAGAGAATGTGTTGATATTATTACACAAATCAAGGCAGTAAAGGCAAGTTTATCTGGTGTTGAGAATATATTGTTAGAAAATCATGCATTAGAGCTTTTAAATGAAAAGGATGCTAATATGGAAGAAAAAATTAAAAAAATATTGAATTTGGTATTGAAAAATATTAAAAATTAATATATAAAATTAATATGAATATAAATAGTTGGAAGCAAAATCTAACTATTTTTCTTTATTTTAATATCATTTAATAACAATAAAATCAATTAATTAATTTTAGATTGATAGCTATAGTAGTATATGATATAATGAACATATATAGTATACGATATAATAAAAGAAAAAGAGAGGAGAAACAAGTAGATGTTTCAAAAATTAGATGAGGTAGTAAAAAAACATGAGGAATTGACTAATCTATTAATGGATCCTGAGGTGATAGCAGATCCTAAAAAATTAATGGAATATAATAAGGCATTAACAAGCATAAATGATATAGTTAATAAATATAAGGAATATATAGAGCACAAGAATGAGTATGACAATTTAAAAGAGCAAGTTAAAACAGAAAAAGATAACGAATTAAAAGAAATGATGTATGATGAAATATCAGAAATTGAAGCAAACATATTAATATTAGAAGAAGATTTAAAAGTTTTATTATTACCAAAAGATCCAAATGATGAAAAAAATGTTATAGTAGAAATAAGAGCAGCAGCAGGTGGAGATGAAGCCGCTTTATTTGCAGCAGATATATTTAGAATGTTCACAAGATATGCTGAAAGATCAAAATGGAAAGTGGAAATGCTTGATAAAAATGAAACTGGTGTTGGTGGATTAAAAGAAGTAACATTTTTAATTAAGGGTAATGGTGCATATTCAAGATTAAAATATGAAAGTGGAGTGCATAGAGTACAAAGAGTACCAGATACTGAATCATCAGGGAGAATACATACTTCAACTATTACAGTAGCAGTATTACCAGAATTAGATGACGTAGCAAAAGTTGAAATAAATCCATCAGATTTACAAGTCGATACATATAGATCAAGTGGAGCGGGGGGACAACATGTAAATACTACTGATTCAGCAGTTCGTATAACACATAAACCAACGGGTATAGTTGTTACTTCACAAGATGGTAGATCTCAAATAAAAAATAAAGAAGCGGCAATGAAAGTTTTAGCATCTAAACTTTATGAAATGGAAGTAGAAGCACAAAGAAAAGAAGTTTCAAGTGAGAGAAAATCACAAGTAGGTATGGGAGATAGATCAGAAAAAATTAGAACATATAATTTCCCACAAGGTAGAGTTAGTGATCATAGAATAAAATTAACATTACATAGATTGGATTCTTTCTTAGATGGAGATTTAGATGAAATGATAGATGCTCTAATAGCGTATAATCAAGCAGAGTTATTAAAATCAGTTGGAGATGAAATTTAAAAATGTCAAAACTTATAGAATTACTAAATAAAACAGTAGTATTTTTTGAAAATAAAAAAGCCCAAAATCCAAGATTAGAAGCAGAGAAACTATTTTCTAAAGCATTAAATATAGATAGAATAATGCTATATGCTAATTTTGATAGAATTTTAACAGATGAAGAAATATCTAAAATAAGACATGTTATGAAAGAAAAAGACACCACAAAAGAAAATACCTTAAAAGAATTTTTAGATTCTTCTATAGTTTATTTAAAAAAATATAATGTTTATGAAGCAAGTTTAATAGCAGAATTAGTATTTTCCAAAGTTTTAAAAATAGATAGAATGATGCTATTTATTAGTTATGAAAAAAAAATAAATGAAGAAGAAAAAAATAGGATTAGAGAATATTTGAAAAAAATTGCTCTTGAAAATATGCCATATCAATATGTGTTTAACGAACAAAATTTTTATGGTAGAGATTTTTTTATAGATAAAGGAGTCTTAATTCCTAGACATGATACAGAAGTTTTAGTTGAAAAAGTTTTAGAAATTTCTAAACAAGATAGTTTAGTTTTAGATATAGGAACCGGAAGTGGAGTAATAGCAATAACTATTGCAAAAGAATTACCTAAATCAAAAGTTTTAGCAATAGATATATCAGACAAAGCTCTAGAAATATCTAAAAAGAATACAGAATTTTTAAACGCAAAAAATGTTAAAATAGTAAAATCAAATCTATTTGAAAATATAGAATTTAAAGAATTTGATATTATAGTTTCTAATCCTCCATATATTTCAAATAAAGAAGTAGAAGAGGTAGGACTTAATACATATATACATGAACCACACGAGGCTTTATTTGCAAACAGTGATGGTTTATACTTTTATTATGAAATATCTAAAAATGCCAAAGAATATTTAAAAAATGGCGGTTATTTGGCTTTTGAGATAGGTTATAAGCAAAAAAAAGCAGTTAATGATATTTTAACTGAATTTGGTTATGTAGATATAAAAAATTATACAGATTTAAATGGTCTAGATAGAGTAGTAATAGCTAGAAAGGGTTGAAATGAATATAAAAGAATTTGATTTTGAATTGCCAGAAAAACTTATAGCACAAAATGCAGTAGAACCAAGAGATCATTCTAAACTTTTAGCTGTTAATAAAAATAGTGGAAAGATAGAGCATAAAAGATTCTATAATATATTAGATTATTTGAAAAAAGATGATGTTTTAGTAATAAATAGAACTAAGGTAATACCTGCAAGACTTATAGGACACAAGAAAAATGGAGTAGTTATAGAGTGCTTGCTTTTAAAAAGGCTTAGTCTTAATACTTGGGAAGTTTTACTAAAACCTGCGAAAAGATTAAAAATAGGTGACGAATTAATTTTTTTAGAAAATAAATTAAGTTTAAAATTATTAGAAATTAAAGATGATGGAAATAGAATAGTGGAATTTATCTATAAAGGGGCTTTTGAAGCAATATTAGATGAATTAGGAGAATTACCATTACCACCATATATACATGAAAAATTAAAAGATAAAAATAGATACCAAACAGTTTATGCAAAAAATGGAGAATCTGTTGCAGCACCAACTGCAGGTTTACATTTTACTAACGAATTGCTAGATAGAATTAGAGATAAAGGTATAACTATAGCAGAAGTGTATTTAACGGTTGGACTAGGAACATTTAGACCTGTTAAGGTAGAAAATGTAGAAGAACATATAATGCATAGTGAAGAGTACTATATTCCAAATGAAACTGCTGATATAATTAATAAGGCTAAAAGTGAAGGTAGAAGAATAGTTGCAGTAGGAACAACTTCTGTTAGAACCTTAGAATCAAGTCTAGATAAAGACAATAAGTTAATTGCAAAAAAAGATAGTACAGACATATTTATATACGGAGAATATGACTTTAAAATAGTAGATGCCGTTATAACTAACTTTCATTTACCAAAATCAACACTAGTAATGTTAATTTCATCATTTATGGGTAGTAAAGAAAGATTAATGAATGCATACAAAGTAGCAATAGAAAATGAGTATAGATTTTTTAGTTTAGGAGATTCAATGTATATTGGAGAGAATGTTTAAGAAAGGTAATATTATGAGAATAACATCAGGAAAATTAAAAAATAGAGTAGTGCTTTCTCGTGAGGGTTTTGATACAAGACCAACATTAGAGAGAATTAAAGAGTCAATATTTAGTATAATATATGATAAGGTAATAGATGCTAAATTTTTAGACCTTTATTCAGGTACTGGAAATATGAGTTTTGAAGCACTTAGTCGTGGTGCTAAAAGAGCCATAATGATAGAAAAAGACTATGAAGCTTTGAATGTAATAATAGATAATGTTACTAGATTTAAGTTAGAAAAAGATTGTAGAGCATATAAAAATGATAGTTTAAGAGCCATAGAAATACTTAAAAGAAAAAACGAAAAATTTGATATAATATTTATGGATCCGCCATATAAAGAAAATTTAACAACTAAAACATTGGAAAAATTATCTGAATTTGATATTTTAGAACAAGATGGAATAATAATATGTGAGCATGCAAATTATGAAAAATTAGATGATAAAATAATGAATTTAGTTAAATATGATGAAAGAGAATATAACAAGAAAATAATTAGTTTTTTTAGAAAGGAAGATTAAAATGGCAACTAAAATAGGTTTTGAAGAAAAATTAGAAAAAATCAAAAAGAATATTGAAATTTTAGAAAAAGAAGAAACAAGTTTAGATGAAGCAATTAAAATATATGAAACTTGTCAAAAATTAATAGTAGAAGCTGAAAAAACATTGAATGAAGCAGATGGTAAGGTAAGAAAAATAATAGAGAAGTTAGGGAATATAGAAATATCTGAACTTAATGAGGATTAATATGAATGAATATTTTGAAAAAGAATTAAATAATTTATTAAAAAAATATGAAGCAAATAATGTACTTTATGAAGCATTTAAGTATTCATTAACTGTTGGTGGTAAAAGAGTAAGACCTATGCTAATACTTTTAATGGCTAAAAGTTTAGGAAAAGACTATACTAAGGTTATAGATATAGCGTTAGCCATTGAATTAGTACATAATTATTCGTTAGTTCATGATGATTTGCCTTGTATGGACAATGATATGTATAGACGGGGTAAACTTACAACTCATGCTAAATATGGAGAATATATAGGGGTATTGGTAGGAGATGGTTTACTTACAGAAGCATTTAATGTAATATCTAGTTCTAAAACATTAGAAAATAAGTCTAAAATTATAGAAATACTAAGTAGAAATATAGGTATAAATGGTATGATATTAGGACAAGTCTTAGATATGAAAAATGCTAATAAAGATATAGATATTAAGACTTTGGAATTAATACACCAAACTAAGACCGCTAATTTAATATCTGCTTGTTTTGAAACAGTTTTAGCAGAATTTAATGTAGAAAATGATAAATATATAACTGTTGCAAATGAATTAGGTATGGTGTATCAAATACAAGATGATTTAATGGATTTTTCTAATAAAGATGATAAATCAAACTATGTTAATATTATAGGTATAGAAAAGACAAAAGAAGTTTTAAATGAGAAAATATTAAAAATTAGAAATCTTTTAAAAGATGATAAGGAATTGCTATCATATATAGAAAAAATATTTATAAGAAAGGTGTAAAAGTGTATATAGAATTTGAAAATTTAAAAAAATATGGCTTTTTAGGAATACAAACTACTAGAAAAGCTGGAAATATGAAAGAAAAAGAAAATTTATACCCTTTATTAGATAAATTAAATATAGATAAAAATAATTTAGTAAAAGGAGTTCAAACTCATAGTATAAATATATTGTGTTTAGAAGAAAATACAGATATATCAAATATAGAAAATATTGATGGCTATATAACTGATAATCCAAAGTATACTTTAATGGCTTATTTTGCTGACTGCATGCCCATCTTTATAATTGATAAAAAGAAAAAAGTTTATGGTTTATTACATGGTGGTTGGCGTGGAAGTTCTAATGGTATTTTAAAAGAAGCAATTAATATTATGAAAAGTAAATACGGTAGTAATGTTAACGATATTATAGTAACTTTTGGTATATGTATATCTAGTAAAAATTATGAAATTAAAGAAGATGTAATTAAAGAATTGAAATTAAGGCTAAATTTTGGTACAATGATAGAGAGTGCAGCTAATAAATTTTATTTATCACTTAGTAAAATGAATGAACAAATAGCGATAAATCAAGGTGTGCCTAGAAAAAATATAATAGTAAATGATTATTGTACTTATGCTGGGGATTTTTTTTCATATAGAAAAGAAAAAACAGATAAAAGAATGATAGCATTACTTAAAGTAGGGATAGAATGAAAAAAACTATAAATATATTTTACATGTTACTAATAATAACATGTATATCTAATACAAGCGTAGTTATAATAGATAGATATAATATATTTGAAATAGTATATAATATAGAAGAAAGAACTATTAAAAAGATTGCGGAAATAAGAAAAATAAAGACAAAGTTTTTTGCCTCGTTTTTGTGTATTCAAAAGTATTTATATAATCTAGTTAAAGAATATATAAATTTTTATGATTACAATAAAATCAATATCATGATTAGTTTGGAATAGAAATAAACATTAAATTTAATCATTAATAATATTAATGATTACTTTAATAAAATATATTGTACAAAAAATATAAGAAAATGCTATACTGATTTAGAATAAGACAAAAGTATGGCTAGATAAAAGGAGACAAAATGTTAGAAAATATATTTAATAAAATGTTTGGAAATACAGACGAAAAAATTATTAAAAAAATGAGAAAAAAAGTTGAAATAATTAATGGTTTAGAGCCTAAATATATAGCAATGAGCGATGATGAGTTAAAAGCAAAAACTACTGAATTTAAAGATAGATTAAGTAATGGGGAAACATTAGATGATATATTAGTGGAAGCATTTGCAACAGTAAGAGAAGTAGCAAAAAGATTAACTAGAATGCGTGCTTTTGATGTACAATTAATAGGTGGAATGATACTACATGAAGGTAAAATAGCAGAAATGAAAACAGGAGAAGGTAAAACATTAATGTCAGTTTTTCCAGTTTATTTAAATGCTTTATTAGGTAAAGGTGTGCATGTAGTTACAGTAAATGATTATTTAGCAAAAAGAGATAGAGACACTATGGGTGTTATATATTCTTTCTTAGGACTAAGTTCAGGTGTAATTATAGCTAATATGTCAAATGAAGAAAGAAAGAAATCATATGATGCAGATATAACTTATGGTACAAATAATGAATTTGGATTTGATTATCTAAGAGATAATATGGTTCATGATATAAAAGATAAGGTACAAAGATCACATAATTATGCTATTGTCGATGAAGTAGATTCAATTTTAATTGATGAAGCAAGAACTCCTTTAATAATATCAGGTGCAGCAGAAGAAATTACAGAATGGTATGATAGATTTGCAACAGTTGCTAAAAAGTTAAAAAGAAGTTATAAGACAGAAGAAATTAAAGATAAGAAAAATACAGTAATACCTGATGAAGATTGGGAAGATTATGAAGTTGATGAAAAAGCACATACTGTAACAGTTACTGATAAAGGTATAAAAAATGTAGAAAAGATTTTAGGAATAGAGAATTTATACTCACCTGATTATGTTGAATTAACACATTTTTTATCACAAGCATTAAAAGCAAAAGAATTATTTAAAAGAGATAAAGATTATATAGTAAATAAAGATGGCGAAGTAATAATAGTTGATGAGTTTACTGGTAGACTTATGGAAGGTAGAAGATATTCTGATGGACTTCATCAGGCTATTGAAGCAAAAGAACACTTAAAAGTTGCAGGAGAAAATCAAACATTAGCAACTATAACATTACAAAACTATTTTAGAATGTATACTAAATTATCAGGAATGACAGGAACAGCAAAAACAGAAGAAGAAGAATTTAGACAAATATATGGTTTAAAAGTAGTAGTAGTACCTACAAATAGACCTTTAATAAGAAAAGATTTAGCAGATGTAATTTATCAAACAAGTAGAGCAAAACATAAGGCAATAGTTGCTAAAATAGCAGAATTATTTGAAAAAGGTCAACCTGTATTAGTGGGAACAGCATCAATAGAGCATTCAGAAAAAGTTTCAGCATTACTTAAAAAAGCCAAAATACCACATGAAGTATTGAATGCTAAATATCATGAAAGAGAAGCGGAAATAGTAGCACAGGCTGGAAGATACAAAACAGTAACAATAGCAACTAATATGGCAGGTCGTGGAACAGATATAAAACTTGGGGGAGACCCAGATTCGCTTGCATGTAAAATTGCAGAACGTGGTACACCAGAATACTATTCTGCATTAGATCTATATGAAAAAGAATGTGAAGAAAATAGAGAAAAAGTATTAGCAGCAGGTGGATTATTTATACTAGGTACTGAAAGACATGAAAGTAGAAGAATAGATAACCAATTAAGAGGTAGAGCAGGTCGTCAAGGAGATCCAGGAACTTCTGAATTTTACTTATCATTAGAAGATGATTTAATGAGACTATTTGGTGGAGACAGACTTAAGAGTATAATGACTATGCTAAAAATTGGTGAAGATGAAGAAATAAGAAATAAGTCTGTAACTAAAAATGTAGAAAATGCTCAAAAGAGAATTGAAAGTAGAAACTTTGCAGCAAGAAAAAGTTTGATAGAATTTGATGATGTTAATAATAAACAAAGAGAAATAATATATTCTCAAAGAGATCAAATATTAAATAATGACAATCTAAGAGAATTAATTCTAGATATGTTATATGATAATGTTGAAGATATTGTATTTGAAAGTGAAGATGATAAAGTAGTATTAATTGACAAATTAATGGAAACATATGATTATAATCCTGATTTTGAAACAAATACTTTATCAAAAGAAGAATTATTAAATAAATTGGTTGAAGAATTAGAAAAAAGATATAATTTAAAAGTTGGTTTATTTGGGGAAGAGTATTTTGAAAAAATTGAAAGATATATAATGTTAGAAGTGCTTGATACTAAATGGAGAGATAATCTTAAAAATTTAACTGAATTAAGAGAAGGTATAAATTTACAATCTTATGGTCAAAAAAATCCAGTTAATGAGTATAAAATAGTGAGTGCAGACGTGTATAATGAAATGATACAAGCAATTAAAAGAGATACAACAGCCTTTTTACTAAAAATAAAACCAAGAATTAATGAAGAAGCATAAATAACATTTAAGAAAGTGAGATAAATAATATAATGATAGAGGAAGTATTATTAGAAGTTAGAGATTTAGAAACTGGATTTAGAATAAAAGATGATTACTATAATGCAGTAGATGGAGTTTCTTTTACACTTAATAAAAATGAAATCTTAGCAATAGTTGGAGAATCTGGTTGTGGTAAAAGTACACTAGCGACATCTATAATGGGATTACATAATCCATTATTTACAAAAGTAGATGGAGAAATTTTATTTGAAGATAGAAATTTATTAGATTTAACAGAGGATGAATATAATGATGTTAGGGGGAATAAGATTGGAATGATATTCCAAGATCCCCTGTCAGCCCTAAATCCTCTTATGAGAATAGGTGCTCAAATTGAAGAAGGACTTATATATCACACAAATTATAATAAGGAAGAAAGACAAAAGATAGTTTTAGAATTATTAGAAAATGTAGGTATACCAAATCCTGAAAGAGCTGTTAGAAGATTTCCACATGAATTATCAGGTGGTATGCGTCAAAGAGTAATAATAGCAATAGCCCTAGCATGTAAACCAGATATTTTAATATGTGATGAGCCAACAACAGCATTAGATGTTACTATACAAGCACAAATATTAGATTTAATAAAAGAATTACAAAAAGAAACAGGTTCAGGTGTAATCATAATTACACATGATTTAGGTGTAGTGGCAGAAATAGCGGATAGGGTAGCAGTAATGTATGCAGGAGAAATAGTTGAATTAGCAGATGTAAATGAGTTATTTGAAAACCCTAAGCATCCATATACTAGATCATTACTTAATTCTATACCACACTTGGATAAAGAAGCAAAACATTTACATGTTATACAAGGAACTGTTCCATCAATTAAGAATTTAGAAAGAGAAGGGTGTAGATTTGCACCAAGAATACCTTGGATTTCATCATTAGAGCATGAAATAAGTCCAAAAATGCATGAAGTTAGTGATAATCATTTTGTAAGATGTACTTGTTATAAAACATTTCATTTTGAAGGGAGTTGGGATTAATGGAAATTTTAAAATTAGAAGACTTAAAAGTTCATTACCCAATAAGAGGAGGCTTTTTCAATACTATAAAAAATCATGTTTATGCAGTTGATGGTGTGAGTATGTCTATAGAACAAGGGAAAACTTATGGTTTAGTTGGAGAATCTGGAAGTGGAAAATCAACTATAGGAAAATCTATAATAGGTTTAGAAAATATAACAGCAGGTAAAGTTACATACAATGGTAAAGAAATAAACTTAAAAAGAATAAAGAGAAAGTCAGAATATAGAAAAGATGTACAAATGATATTTCAAGACTCTACATCTTCATTAAATCCTAGAAAAAGAGTCCTAGATATTATAGCAGAACCACTTAGAAATTTTGAAAATTTAACAGAAATAGATGAAAGAAAAAGAGTGATAGAATTATTAGAAATTGTAGGAATGTCAGAAGATGACATTTATAAATATTCTCATGAATTTTCAGGTGGTCAAAGACAAAGAATAGGTGTTGCTCGTGCAATAGCAACTAAACCAAAATTAATAATAGCAGATGAACCAGTATCAGCACTAGATTTATCAGTACAAGCACAGGTTTTAAACTATATGAAAGATATACAAAATAAATTTGGATTAAGTTATATCTTTATATCACACGATTTAGGTGTTGTAAAACATATGTGTGATGAAATGTATATTATGTATAAAGGTCGTTTTGTAGAAAAAGGAACTAGAAATGATATATACACTAATCCACAACATATATATACTAAAAGATTAATAGCGGCTATACCGGATGTTAATCCAACCAAAAAAAATGAAAATTATATAAAAAGAATGGAAGTTGAAAAATATTATAATGAACATGAAAATGATTATTATGATAAAAAAGGAAGAGTTTTTGATTTAAAACCATTAACAAATAATTCAAATGAAACACATTATGTAGCATATAAGGAAGAGGTGAAATAATATGTGGAAAACGATAATGAGAAGAATACTTATTATGATACCTCAAGTGGTAATTTTAAGTATGCTAATATTTGTTTTAGCTAAATTAATGCCAGGAGATCCTTTTTCAGGTTTAATAGACCCTAGTACATCTCCTGAAACTATCGAAGAATTAAGAATTAAATTAGGTTTATATGACCCTTGGCACATTCAATATATTAGATGGATTAAAAATTTATTCCATGGAGATTTAGGTATAAGTTATACTTATAAACTAAGAGTAACAACATTGATAGGACAAAGAGCATATAATACATTTATATTATCACTGTTTAGTTTAATATTATCATATTCTATATCTTTACCTTTAGGTATACTTGCAGGTAGATATAATGATAGTCCACTTGATAAAGCTATAGTAATGTATAACTATATAAGTTATGCTATACCATCATTTGTTTTATCATTACTAATGTTATGGTTCTTTGGTTATAATTTACAATTATTCCCAACTTCAGGATCAGTTGATTTAGGAGTACAACCAGGAACTATTGCATATTACATAAACAGGTTATATCATATAATATTACCAGCAGTAACATATGCATTATTAAGTACAGTTGGAACTATACAATATTTAAGAAATGAAATAATAGATGCTAAAAATATGGATTATGTAAAAACAGCAAGAAGTAAAGGGGTTCCTGAAACTAAAGTATATACAAGACATATATTTAGAAATTCATTAATACCTATAGCAGCCTTTCTAGGTTATTCAATAACAGGATTATTAGGTGGATCAATATTCATAGAAACTATATATGGTTACCCTGGAATGGGTAGATTATTTATAGAATCTATTGGATCAAGAGATTATTCAGTTATAACGGTTTTAGTATTATTATTTGGGTTCTTGTCATTAATGGGAACTTTATTATCAGATATAATATTAAGTGTAGTAGATCCTAGAATAAGAATAGATTAGGAAGGAGATTATATATGAAAGATAAAAATAAAAACGAATCTCCTGTAGGATTTTCGGTTATAAAAAGAGAATTTATGAAAGATAAAGTAGCATTATTTTCATTATTTTTATTAATTACACTAATGTTGATAATATTTATCTCTGCTGCTTTATTAAATAGAGAAGAAGTAATGACAGTTAATTTATTAGATAAATTTGCAAGACCAGGTGAAGGATTTTGGCTTGGAGCAGATGCAGGTGGTCGTTCTATATTAGGTCAATTAATAATAGGGGCTAGAAACTCAATAGTTATAGGGTTTACAGTTACTGTTATTGCACAATTTGTAGGTATAACAATAGGATTAATAGCTGGTTATTATTCAGGTTTAATAGACAACATAATAATGCGTATAATAGATTTTATAATTATTTTACCAAGACTTATGGTAATAATAGTTTTTGTAACTGTAATATCTAAATATACTATACCAAAATTCATATTTATATTAGCAGCATTTACTTGGTTAGGAACTGCAAGACTTATAAGATCAAAAGCATTATCAGAATCAAGAAAAGAATATATCATGGCTTCAAAAACATTAGGAACTAGAGATATTAAAATTATTTTATATGAATTATTACCTAATATTAGTTCTATAATTTTAGTAGATTTAACACTTACATTTGCAGGAAACATAGGTATAGAAACAGGATTAACTTTCTTAGGTTATGGATTGCCGCCTTCAGTACCATCTCTTGGAACTTTAATAAGTTATGCAAGAAAACCTGAAATAATGAGTAGTAAATTGTGGGTGTGGTTACCAGCTTCATTATTAATATTAGTATTGATGTTATGCATAAACTACATAGGGCAAGCTCTAAAAAGAGCAAGTGATGCTAAACAAAGATTAGGTTAAAAATGAATAGGTGTTAATTTTTATTTAGCACACAAAAAAAGGAGAAAAATATATGAAAAATTTTTTATTGAAAAGTGTAACAGGATTAATGTTATTTTCACTTATTGCCTGTGGACCAGGGGAGAGAAGAAAAGCGGAAGAAATTAATACAACTTTATTTCCATCAGAATGGAAATCTGATAAGGAAGCTATAGAAGGTGGGACATTAAAAATAGCTGTAGTATCAGATAATCCTTTTAAAGGTATATTTTCACCAGTATTATATCAAGATAGTACTGATAGTACTTTATTCATAACTAAAATATCACCAGAAATATTTTGGAATAATGCTGATTTTAATCTTATAGATGGTGGAATGGCTAATGTAAAATTAGATGTTGATAATAAGGTTATAACTGTTAAAATAAGAGAAGGATTGAAGTGGGAAGATGGAAATCCAATAACGGTTGATGACTATATTTTTGGTGCTGAAATCATAGGACATAAGGACTATACTGGGGTTAGATATAGTGATGGTATTAGAAATATAGTTGGAATGGAAGAATACCACAAAGGAATGGCAAAAACTATAAAAGGATTTGAAAAAATAAGTGATACTGAATTAAAAATACATGTTAAAGTAGCAAAGCCTGAAATACTAACTGGAGGAGGAGGTCTAACTGGTTATTTTGTACCTAAACATTATCTAAAAGATATAGCAATTAAAGATTTAGAACAATCTGATAGAGTAAGATTAAAACCATTATCTTATGGACCATATAAAGTGAGTCAAATTATACCAGGTGAAAGTATAGAATATGTAGTAAATGAAAACTATTATGATAAAGAACATATGCCAAAAGTGGACAAATTAATAATGAAAATATTACCATCAAGTTCTGTTATTAAATCAATGGAAATTGGAGAATATGATTTTTATTATTATGTTGCATCTGCATCATATAAATTATATAAAGATTTTGATAATTTAAAAGTTGTAGGGACTCCATCAGCAAGTTATGTATATGTTGGATTTAATTTAGGATATTGGGATGAAAAGAAAAAAGAAAATGTAGTAGATCCAAATAAAAAAATGGCAGATATAAGATTGAGAAAAGCAATGGGATATGCTTTAGATATGAATAAAATTCTAACACAATTTTTTGAAGGATTAAAACAAAAAGCTAATTCACCTATACCACCAATATTTTCACAATACTATAATCCTAAACCTAGATATGATTATGATTTAGAAAAAGCTAATGCTTTATTAGATGAAGCAGGTTATAAAGATATTGATGGAGATGGAATAAGAGAAGGAAAAGATGGAAAACCATTTGTAATTGAAATGGCATTTGGAGATTCTGAAATAGCTGAAGAATTATCAACACAATTTATACAAGACTGGGCAAAAGTAGGACTAAAAGTAGAACTTGCAACAGGTAGACTTATGGGGAATAACTTTTTCCCAACAGTAGAGTCTAATAAAGGTTATGATATATGGTTAGCTAGTTGGGGAGTAGGAACAGCATTAGATTTCTCAAGTGTATATGGTAAAACTGCTAAATTTAATTTTGCTCGTATAACAGATGAAAAAAATGAAGAATTAATTAGAAAAACTTCTTCACTAGAAGCTGTAAAAGATCTAGAATATAGAAAGAAAGCAATATTAGAGTGGGAAGATAACTATATGGAAAATGTATTAGGATTTTTACCTATATGGTATAGTTACACTTTATACCCAGTAAATAAGAGATATAAAGAATTTACTACAACAAACGATAATAGAGAAGAAGTAAAATTCGTAGATGCCTTAACACAAAAAGAACCGATAGCAGCTACGGTCAAATAAGGTAATGATAATTCAATAAAATTTTGTATATGTTATAAATATTTTTTGTAAATGCAAAAGAATATGTTTTAGGACTCATCTACTAAAAAAAATTCATAAAAAACTACATAATATATTCTTTTAAAAGAGTAAATAATAAAAAATTAGTGTAGATATTATGCAGTAATATACATAATATCTACTACTAAAAAAGGAGAAATATTATGAAAAAGAATTTATTAAAAAGTTTAATCACTTTACTTTTATTTTCAGTTATTGCATGTGGACCAGGGGAAAGAAGAAAAGCAGAAGAAATCAATAAAACTTCATTTCTAACTGAATGGAAATCAGATAAGGAAGCCATAAAAGGCGGAACTTTAAAAGTTGCTATAGTTTCAGATACTCCTTTTAAAGCTATATTTTCACCGGTATTATGGACAGAGAGTACTGATTTTGAACTTTCTAGAAGAATACATCCAGAAATATTTTGGAAAAATGCAGATTTTGACCTTATAGATGGTGGATATGCTAATATGAAATTAGATGTTGATAATAAGGTTATAATTGTAACATTAAGAGAAGGTCTAAAATGGTCAGATGGTCATCCATTGACTGTTGATGACTTAATTTATGCATATGAACTTATAGGTCATAAAGATTATACAGGTGTTAGATACAATGATGGAATGAGAAATGTTGTAGGGATGGAAGAATACCGTAAAGGTCTTGCCAAAACTATAGAAGGTCTTGAAAAAGTAAGTGATACTGAATTAAGAGTGCATGTTAAAGAAGCTCAACCTGAAATCTTAAGAGGTGGTGGCGGTTTATACGCACAATTTGTTCCTAAACATTATTTAAAAGATATAGCAATACAAGATTTAGAATCTTCTGATGAAGTTAGATTGAAACCATTATCTTATGGACCATATAAGATTACTCAAATAATACCTGGAGAAAGTGTTGAATATGTTCCAAATGAATATTATTATGATAAAGAACATATGCCTATGGTAGAAAGTTTAGTTATAAAAATATTACCTTCAAGTTCAGTTGTTAAATCAATGGAAGTAGGAGAATTTGATACATATATAGGTGTTGCAGCAGCATCATATAAATTATATAAAGATTTTGATAATTTGGTAGTTTTAGGAAGTCCATCAGTTAGTTATACATATGTTGGATTTAATCTAGGACATTGGGATGATAAGAAAAAAGAAAATGTTGTAGACCCAGATAAGAAAATGGCAGATATAAGATTAAGAAAAGCTATGGCTTATTCACTTAATGTTAGAGAGATAACTCAACAATTTTATGAAGGATTAAGAGAAAAGGCTAATTCACCTGTACCACCAATATTTTCTAGTTATCATGATTCAAAGCCTAGATATGAATATGACCTAGAAAAAGCCAATGCTTTATTAGATGAAGCAGGTTATAAAGATATTGATGGAGATGGAATAAGAGAAGATAAAAACGGTAAACCATTTGTAATTGAAATGGCATTTGGTATTTCTGAAATATCTGAAGAATTATCAAAAAAATTTATGCAAGATTGGGCAAAAGTTGGATTAAAAGTAGAGCTTGCAACAGGTAGACTTATGGGGAATAATTTTTTCCCAACAATACAATCTAATAAGGGCTATGATATATATATAGCTGCTTGGACTGTAGGAACAATATTAGACTTTTCAGAATTTTATGGTAGAAAGGCTAGATTTAATTTTGCTCGTATAGCAAGTGAAAAAAATGATGAATTGATAGCCAAAACATCTTCATTAGAAGCAGCAAAAGATTTAGAGTATAGAAAACAAGCAATATTAGAATGGCAAGATAATTATATGGAAAATGAATTAGGATTTTTACCTATAATGTTCGGTTATGTTTTATCTCCTATAAATAAGAGATATAAAGAAGTAAGTACAACAAATGATGATAGAGAAGCAGCTAATTTTATAGATGCATTAACACAAACTGAACCATTACCAGCAACTAATAAATAGATTATTATAATTAAAGCCTGCATGATATATATCAAAAAAATGTAGGCTTTTGTGGCATATAAAAAAAATTAAATTAATAATGTAAATTAATAATGCAAGTTAATAATATAAACTAATAGTGTAAATTAATAATGTAAGTTAATATAAAAGGAGAAATAAATATGAAAAAAAATTTATTAAAAGGACTAACAGGTTTACTGTTATGCTCACTTATTGCCTGTGGACCAGGTGAAAGAAGAAAAGCAACGACAACAGATAAATCGTTATTTCCAATAGAATATGTTTCAGATAAAGAAACGATAAACGGTGGGACTGCTAAAATAGCTGTAGTTAGTGAACAACCATTTAAAGGAGTACTATTAACTCCTTTATATCAAGATGCAAATGATTTTATATTCTTAGAACCAATTGCACCAAATCTATTTTGGTCTGACGGAGATTTTAATGTTATAGATGGTGGAATACTTAATCTTAAATTTGATGCCGACAATAAAGTTATAACTGTTAAAATAGCAGACGGAGCTAAATGGGAAGATGGACAACCTGTAACTGCAGATGACTATATTTATAGTTATGAAATTGTAGGGAACAAAGATTATACAGGTATTAGATATGATGATGGATTTAGAAATGTAGTGGGTATGGAAGAATACCATAAAGGAAAAGCAAAAACTATAACAGGGCTTGAAAAAGTAAGTGATAATGAAATAAAAATTCATGTTAAAGAAGCTAAGCCTACAATACTATTAGGAGAAGGTGGAGTATCATCATTTTTAGTACCTAAGCATTATTTAAAAGATATACCTATAAAAGATTTAGAACAATCTAATAAAGTTAGATTAAAACCATTATCATATGGACCATATAAGATAAGTCAAATTATACCGGGAGAAAGTATAGAATATACAGTAAACGAAAATTACTATAATAAAGCAAATATGCCAAAGGTAGAAAAATTAGTAATAAAGATTTTACCAACAAGCTCTCTTATCTCATCTATGAGAAATGGAGAATATGATATATATAGACAAGTTTTAGCAGATACATATAAAGGGTACAAAGATCTTGATAATATAGCAGTTGTGGGAAGACAAGCATTATATTATCAATATTTAGGATTTAATTTAGGACATTGGGATAATGAAAAGAAAATTGGAGTAGTAGATCCAGATAAGAAAATGTCAGATATAAGATTAAGAAAAGCAATGGCTTATGCTATGAATATGGATGAAGTTGCAACTCAATTTTATGATGGATTAAGAGAAAAAGCAAATTCGCCTATACCGCCAGTATTTTCTAAATATCATGATGCAAAACCTAGATATGAATATAATGTAGAAAAAGCAAATGCTTTATTAGATGAAGCAGGTTATAAAGATATAGATGGAGATGGAATAAGAGAAGATAAAGATGGAAAACCTTTTGTAATTTATATGGCTTTCCCAGCATATGATATAGCACAAGAATTATCACAACAATATATACAATATTGGGCAAAGGTTGGATTAAAAGTAGAACTTGCAACAGGTAGATTAATGGGTTCTAATTTCTTCCCAACTATAGAATCTAATAAGGGTTATGACATTTTCGTTGCAGCTTGGAATGTAGGAACTGCACTTGAATTAAGTGGATTATATGGTAAAACAGCTAAATTTAATCATACTCGTATGTCAAGTGATAAAAATGAAGAATTACTTCTAAAGACTAATTCATTAGAAGCGATTAAAGACCCAGAATATAAAGTGAAGGCTATAAGAGAATGGGAAGAAAATTATATGGAAAATGTACTAGGATTTTTACCAATATTATTTAAATATGAATTATTCCCAGTAAATAAGAGATTAAATGGTTATAATGTAAATCATGATAGTAGAGAATCATCAAAATATGCAGATGGATTAACATTTACAGGTGGATTAACACAAAAAGAACCATTAGCAGCAACTAAATAAAATAATTAAATATAAGTGTAGGCGAGAGTCTACACTTTTTACTTATTTTTATGTATTGCAGAATATAATTATAAAGTTATAATAAAATTAAGAATAAAAGTCAAGGTGAAAGGAGATTATATGAAAAAGATAAAACTATTTTTATTATCTTTCTTATTAATTTTAGTTTCTTGCGTTTATAGTAATGATGGAATTATAAATTCAACTAATAATAGTATGAATAAGCATATGGTTGTTACAGGTGAAATATTATCAAAACATTTAAATGCAGAAATAGATAATGTTTTATTAAAAAAAGAGTTAACAAATCAAGAACTTGTTAGAGAATTACTATTATGGGCAGGGGTTAAAAAAGATCATATATCAAATTATCCTGATGATTCTAATAGTTATGCTAAAAGTTTAGGAATGACAAATGATATTGAAAACTATAATCCTACAGCATTAAGTACAAAAGAAAATTTAATTAAAATGTTAAAAGTAGCTAAAATTTTACATGAATCATATCATGTTAAAAAGAAAACCCCCTTATTTTTAAATGGTATGGCTCAACCAATATTTCCTTATACAACAGGGGCTGTAGAAAAAGGTTATTCAAATGAAAATAGTGATATTATACGTTATATTGTATACGTAGAAACTGATTATGATACTGATGGAGATGGGAAATTAGATTTGATTAAAACTTTAGTACAAATTCCAAGAGCAGTTATGAATGGAGATTATAAGGCAGCAACTATTTTTGATGCTAGACCATATATTACAGGTACTACTGAACAATATAATATAGATAAAGTATTTCCAAAAGGCGGAAGTTATGATATGTCAAAACTATATTCTAAACCTAAAAAACGTAAAATTAAAGGTAAAATATCAACACAAGAATTAGCTAAAAAAGCAATATCATCAGAATGGTATTATAAGAGTCCATATGAATCGACTAAAGATAATCCTTTTTATTCTTATGAAAATCTAACTTGGTATGATTATTATCTAGTTCGTGGGTTTGCAGTAGTTACAAGTGCTGGTCTTGGTACTCGTGGTTCAGAAGGATTTGAAACAGTAGGGTCAGATTTAGAAATTTCTGCTTTCAAAAATATTATTGAATGGTTAACTGGTAATCGTGTTGCATATACTGATAAAACAAGTAATATAGAAATTAAAGCAGATTGGTCAAATGGAAAAGTTGGAATGACAGGGCGTTCATATTCAGGAACTACTCCATTTGGAGTTGCTAGAACAGGTGTAAAAGGTTTAGAAACAATAGTTCCAGTTGCAGGAATTGCAAGTTATTATGAATACATGAATAGTCAAGGAACTCCACTTGCAGATAGTCCATATGATGAATTAAATTATTTAGCACTTTATTGTGCAGGTAGATATATAGATAAAGAAGATTGGAATAAAATTTCTAAAAATTATGGTAACTATTTACATCAATTGAGAAAAGATCAAAAAAAATATGGAAGTAATTATAGTGAAGTATGGGAAAATAGAGACTATACACTTAATGCTGATAAAATTAAAGTAAGTGCATTAATAGTTCATGGTTTAAATGATTATAATGTACGTACTAAACAATTTGAGTTAATGTTTAAAACTTTTAAAAAACAAAATCAAAATGTTAAATTAATATTGCATCAAGGGGCTCATATTACACCAGCATATATTTCACATAAATATGCTGTTCCAATTAATGGAGAATTTTATGAAGATATTTTAAATCGTTGGTTTTCACATTATTTATATGGCGTTAAAAATAATGTAAATAATATGCCTGAAGTTATAGCACAAAGTAATGAAAATCCAGATGAGTGGTATGAATATGTTAGTTGGGATACATTAAATTCATTAATTATAAAAGCAAAATCAGATAAAAATAAAATAGTAATAAATAGTAATTATAAAAAAGCTAGAATTAATGATAAAAAACGAGAAGAAACTTTAATAAAGAAATCTACAACTGCTAGTGCAACTTATGTAACTAATATTGATAAAGATATTATGATAAAAGGATCAGTATTAGTGTCATTTAAAGCAGCACTTAATAAAGCTAAAAAAACTGATAACCTACCAATAAGTGTATTATTAGTAGATGTTGCAGAAAAAGATTTTCCAGTATTTAATTTGGAAAAGGATTCAGCATATGTAAATAAGAAAACTATTAAAGAAAAAGGAGTATGGATAGGTTCAGGAGTAGAAAATTTAGATTTAAAGCAATTTAAAACTACAAACGCAAAATATAAAGTTATAGCAAAAGGATGGATAAATTTGGCAAATCCAGAATCAGGTTTTGAATCAATAACTGCAAAAAATTCTATAGTACCTAAAGTTGGAGAATACCATAATTATAATCTATATCTTCAACCTAATGTATATAAGATTAAAGCAGGGCATAAATTAGTATTGGTAATTACAGCTTATGATTCAGATTTAGTTGAAAATAAAAATGAATATGGAATAAGTTTTAACACAAATTCTATTACAATGAAAGTTCCTATTGTAGGGGAGTCAATGGAAGCAACTGCAAAATATATTCCAATCAAAAAATAATATAAACGAGAAAACATATACTTAAAATACATAGGTATATGTTTTTTAATGAAGCAAAAATTGACAAAAATTTTAAAAATTGTTAAAATAATTAATATAAGGTAGAGGCGCAGTATTAAATAGTAAATTGTGGAGATGACAATCAGTGAAACAATTAAAAGGTAATATTGCCGAAATGATAAATATGTTAAGTTTATTGTTGGGTATATAGATAATATCTATATAACTGTCATTATGAAAATAATGGTGAGCTATCCGTGAAATTGAATATAGTATATTTTTTTACACTGGTAGCTAATCTATCAGTTTTTTATTATTAAAATTATGGAGAGGATTAGCGATGAAATTAAAAAAATTAATGTTTACAGTTTTAACATTTTTGGTAAGTATGGTATTTTCAAATATAGTATTTGCAGATGAAAATGTATCAAATAAAAATGTATTAAGAGTAGGAATGGAAGTAGGTTATGCACCATTTAATTGGTATCAAACAACTGATGAAAATGGAGCAGTTAAAATATCTACGGGCTTTGCTAATGGTTATGATGTACAAATTGCAAAATTAATAGCAAAAGAATTAAATAGAGAATTAGTAATAGTTCCTAGTGATTGGGATTCACTATTAGGACCAGCACTTAATTCAAATAAAATAGATTTAGTAATAGCTGGTATGTCGCCAACTAATGAGAGAAAAAAGAGTTTAGATTTTTCTAATTCATATTACGAATCTGATGTATTACTAGTTGTAAAAAAAGATAGTCCATATGTTAATGGAAAAACAAAAAAAGATTTTAAAAATGCTAGAATAACAGGACAATTAAATACATTGCACTATGATTTAATAGACCAACTAGAGGGTGTAGATAAAAAGATTGCTATTGAAAATTTTCCAGCTATGCAAGTAGCACTTAATTCAAATAAGATAGATGCTTATGTTGCAGAAAAGCCAACAGCCATATCAGTAAGTTTTTCAAATCCTAATATGACATATATAGAATTTAGTGATGGCGGATTTGACTTTGATAGAAGTGAATTTGATGTATCAATAGCAGCAAAAAAAGGTGAAACTAAATTAATAGATGAAGTTAATTTAGCATTATCAAAAATTAATAAAAACACTAGAGAAAAATTAATGAGAGAAGCAATTGCTAATCAACCAGTTTCAAATAAAAATTCTGATGGAAATTTTAATGAAACTACATTTTTAGGTAGAACAAAACAAATTTTAAATGAGTATGGTGTGAAATATTTATACGGAACTTGGACAACTATATATTTAGCAGTAATTGGAACTTTTGTAGGTTCATTGATAGGTATAGTTATAGCCATAGTTAATACTACTGATATATCTGATAAGAGAAAAAAAATGCATAATATATTTTATTATATATTAAAGAAAATAAATTATGTTTATATATTAGTATTTAGGGGAACTCCTATGATAGTTCAAGCCATGATATTTTATTATGGTATAGGACAAGTATTTAATATAAATTTAAGTCCAATAGTAGCAGCACTTATAATTATCTCAATCAACACAGGGGCGTATATTTCGGAAATTTTCAGAGGTGGTATAGAAAGTATAGATAAAGGTCAATATGACGCAACAGAGGCGTTAGGATTTACTCATAAGCAGGCTATGCGGTATGTAATAATACCCCAAGCCATAAAAAATGTATTACCAAGTATAGGAAATGAATTTATAATCAATATAAAAGATTCAGCAGTTTTATTTGCAATAGGTGTAACAGAACTATATACAGTTTCAAAACAAATTGCAGGAACTAATTTTAGATATTATGAAGTCTTTATAATCACTTGTTCAATTTACTTTGTATTAACAACAGTATGTAGTAGACTTTTAAAAATATTAGAAAAAAAATTAGCAGGCGATAGTTCTTATGAGATAGTGGAGTAGTGATAAAAATGAAAGAAATATTAAAAATAGAAAATTTAACAAAAGTATATGGAAATAATACTATACTAGATGGTATAAATTTAAGTATAAGTGAAAATGAAGTGGTAAGTATAATAGGGTCATCTGGGTCAGGTAAATCAACTTTATTAAGGTGTGTAAATTTATTGGAAGAACCAACAAGTGCAAAAATATATTTTCATGGGAAAGATATATTAACTGGGAATATAAAAAAAGAAGTCTATAGACAAAAAGTAGGCATGGTGTTTCAAAATTTTAACTTATTTGATAATTTAACAGTAATAGAAAATTGTACTATAGCACCTATAAAAATACTAGGAGAAGATAAGCATACAGCTCATGATAAGGCAATAAAATATTTAGAAAAAGTAGGTATGGAAAAATATATAAATGCTAGACCTAGTCAATTATCTGGTGGACAAAAACAAAGAGTAGCAATAGCAAGAGCAATGTGTATGGAACCAGAAATATTATTATTTGATGAACCAACTTCAGCACTAGACCCAGAAATGGTAGGAGAAGTGTTAAAAACTATGACAGATTTGGCAAAAGAAGGTATGACTATGTTAGTTGTAACACATGAAATGAGTTTTGCAAAAGATGTATCAACTAGAGTAATATTTTTAGATAAAGGGAAAGTTTTAGCAGATGATAATCCTAAAAATTTCTTTGAAAATCAAGAAAATGAGAGAATAAGTAGTTTTATAAACTCTTAAAAAAATAGATACTATTTTTGAAAATCGTTTACATTTTAAATTTTATTGATAAATAATTTTAAATTATGTATAATGTAAGGCATAAGGGAGTGATTTTAATGGACAAAGAAAGAAAAATTTTAGAAAAATTAGGTATAGATGCCTTATTTTTAACAGATTATTTTAACAAAAGATATTTTACAGGATTTACAGGTACTACAGGACAAGCATTAGCAACAAAGGAAATTAAATATTTTTACTCAGATTTTAGATATATAGAACAAGCGACTGAGCAAACAAAACCTTATGGCTATGAATTTTATAAAATAGATAGAAGAGCAATAGATATATTAATAGACCATATTAAAAAACATAATATAAAAAGATTGGGATTTGATGATATGGCTATGACAGTTTCAGAATACAATATGTATAAAGAAGCATTTAAAGGTGTTGAATTAGTGCCAGCAAGTGCTGAAATGTTAGAAGCAAGAAAAATAAAATCACAAGAAGAAATAGAAAATTTAAGAATGGCAGCAAAAATAACTGATATTGCTTTTAAAGAAACTTTAAAAATAATAAAAGAAGGAATTACTGAAAGAGAAATAGCAGCCCATCTTGAATATATACAAAGATTAAATGGTGCTGATGATAAATCTTTTGAAACTATTGTTGCATCAGGTCATAGATCATCTATGCCACATGGTGTTGCAAGTGATAAAAAAATTAAGAAAAATGAATTAATAACTATGGACTTTGGTTGTTACTATAATGGTTATGCATCAGATATGACAAGAACAGTATTCTTTGGAGATAAAATAAGTGATGATGAAAAAAGAATATATGATTTAGTATATGAAGGACAGAGCTTAGGTATAGAAATGATAAAACCAGGTGTTATTGGAAAAAATGTAGACCAAGCAGTAAGAGATTATTTTGATGAAAATGGAAATATGTCTAAATATTTTGGACATAGTTTAGGTCATAGTTTTGGGTTAGAAGTACATGAAGCACCATATTGTTCTAAAATAGGAGATGAAGCATTAAAGGTAAATCAAGTTATGACAGTAGAACCAGGATTATATATTGAAGGTAAATATGGAGTAAGAATAGAAGATGATTTATTAGTAACTGAAAATGGTTATGAGTTATTAACTAAATCTCCAAGAGAACTTATAATAATAAAACCAGAATAAAAGAATAAGAGTAAAAAAAATCAATAAATTAAAAAAAGATTGATTTTTTTTTATTTAAATAAATAGTTAAATTAAAACTTTTTTTAAAAAGAATTCTTTATGATTTTCAGGGCTATTTTCTAAAACTCCGAAAATTTCAAATCCATTTTTTAAATAAAATTCATATCCTTGAAAATCAAAACTATCTAAATGAGCAATACGACAACCATATTTTTTAGCATCAGATAATAATTTATTAAGTAATTTTGTCCCATATTTTTTATTCCTGTAATTTTTATCTACCCAAAGTGTTTCTATATAAAGTATTTTCCAAAGAACTGAGCATCCAACAATTCCACCTATAATTTTATTGCTATCAGATTTGATAACATATGAAAAAACTTTATATGGTGTTCTTTGTGTTAATTTTAAACTTTCTTTATTATGTATTAATAACATATTTTCAATATAATCTATATCATCACTACTACTTTTTACTATTTTCATTGTTTAGTCCTTTCATTATATTTTCTAATTTTTATAATTGTATCATAAAAAAAAATTAAAGTTAATAGAATAAAGTTTGATATTAATATTTTTAAATACTAACTTTAAATTATTTGACAATTTAACTTAAAAATAATACTATATTGTAAAAGTTTAAATATAAGGGGAAAAAATGATAAATGAAAGAATACAAGAATTAATAAATTTAGCACAAAATATGGGGTATATAACTTATACTAATTATTTAACACCTAATGATTATCTATTTTTTGAAGATAAATATGAAGATTTAATAATTAAAAAAAGTGGTAAATTAAGAAAAATGTTAGCATTTGTACCAAATTATTTCTCAGAAAATGACGTTATTTTTCCAGAGACACTTATTAAAATATCAGTTAATAATAAATTTAGAAAGTATACAAACAAAGATTTTTTAGGGTCTATAATGGGTCTTAACATAGATAGAAAATATATAGGAGATATATTTCAAATAGATGATAATATAGCCTACGTTTATGTAGAAAATAAGGTATTAGATATTATTTGTAATAATCTTACGAAAATAGCTAAAAATACTTGTGAAATCAGTATAATAAATGAAAAAATAGATTTAGATTTTAAATATGAAATAAAAAAATATACTATTTCATCAGTAAGACTAGATAATATAGTTTCTGCTATTACTGGTATGAGTAGAACAAAAGCAAAAGAATATATACAATTTGGTTTATGTAAGATTAATTACGATGACTGTATTGATGCTTCAAAAACCATTAAAGAAGGAAGCATAATCTCTATGAAAGGTTATGGGAGATATATTTATTCAGGCATAGTAAAATACAGTAAGAAAGAAAAGCCAGTTATTGAGATTAAGACATTTATATAAAAAAAGAATGGAGTGGAGAGAATGGGAAAAATTAATGAATTTTTTTGGGTAATAATGAAAGGACTCGCTTCTGTTTTTATGATTATATATATATTTCATAGATTGTTTATGTTTTTTAAAGAAAAATTAAAAAAGTGGTGGTCAAATTTAAAGATTGATTATGTACAATCATTATTATTTTCTATTTTTATTGGTTTTATAATAATATCATTAATTATTAAATGTTTGCATATTTATTATTTGAAAAAAGTTTGTAATGTTAATATAGAAAATGATATTTATGTAGTAATTTTAATGACATATATATTAATAATTTCTATAGTAATATTTTTTATATATAGTTGGGTTCAAAGAAAGTTAGAAATTTTTAATTCATTTTGTGTAAGAGTATATGGAATAGATAATAGTAAAAATGATAATTATGTTGAAAAAACAAAAAAAGAAGAAAAAAAATATTTGATAATAGCAATGGCAATGTGTGCAAAAGATGGAGAATTATTATTAAATATTAAAAATAATAAATGGTTTGACACAAAACAATCAAGAAATTTTAGTATTTCAAGAGAAATTTTATCAGTGAAAAATAATTTAATAAGATTAAAAAATATAGAGGGTTTTTTATATATAAGAAATAATACTATAAGATTAATTGAATTAACAATTATTTCATTAGTATCATTTTTCTTACTTGAATCTCGTAAAATAATATTTGAAATTATAAAGAATATGCCTAATATTGTTGAAATTATAAGAAGTAGAGAACATACTAAATTTAATATTAGTGAGCAAACAGGATTGATGTTGTCTTTAATAGCATTATATTTTGCTTTCATATCATTAGTTTCAGGGATGAAAAATGAAAAAAATAGAATGGTTGAAATATTAAAAGAGTTATCAGATGAAAGTGATGAAAATTTATTTTATAAAATAAAACAAATATTAAATGATAAAAAAAATGTAAATACACAAATAAAAGAAATAAATGCTAAAATTGGCGAAATTAAATTTAAAGATGGATTATTTTTTAGTTTTGTTTTTCTTTTGTCATGTTCCGGTTTAATGATATGGTTAATACATAAAATTTTAAATTTACAATAATTATATAATAAGTAGCTAAAAATATCTATTTATGTTAAAATCTATTGAGGTGATTATATGAAAAAAGTTGCGGCATTTTTTGATGTAGATGGGACAATTTTTAGAAATTCATTACTTATAGAGCATTTTAAATTATTAATATCATATAAGTTTTTAAGTTATGATGCTTGGTATATATCTGTTGAAGATAAGTTTGAAAAATGGAGTAAGCGTGAAGGTGATTATGAAGAGTATTTATATGCTCTCACAGATCAATATGTTGAAGGCTTAAAGAAAATGAATATAGAAGACGTAGATTATATAGCTAAAAGAGTAATTGAACTTAAAGGAGATAACGTATATAAATATACAAAAGATAGAATAAAATATCATAAAGAGCAAGGTCATGAGATAGTAATAATATCAGGAAGTCCTAGCTTTTTAGTGAGTAAAATGGCAAAAAAATTGGGAATAGATAATTATTATGCAACTAAATATATAGTAAAAGATAATAAATACACAGGGGAAGTTATACCTATGTGGGATAGTGTTAGTAAAAACAAAGCAGTATCCGAATTTATAGCAAAAAAAGATATAGATTTATCTAAATCATACGCTTATGGAGATACAACAGGGGATTTTTCTATGTTTAAATTAGTAGGTTATCCTATTGCATTAAATCCAGCAAAAAGATTATTAAATAAAATAATTGCAGATAATGAAGTATCTAAAAAAGCAAAAATAATAATAGAAAGAAAAGATGTTATATACAATCTTAAAGCAAATCAAATAGAATATAACAGGGAGGAAATATGATACAAACGAGTAATTTATCTGTACAGTACGGAGGTAGAAAATTATTTGATGATGTAAATGTAAAATTTTTACAAGGTAATTGTTATGGAATAATAGGAGCAAATGGTGCAGGGAAATCAACATTTTTAAAAATACTTATAGGAGAAATTGACTCAACAACTGGTGAAGTTATAATTGATAAAGGTAAAAGAGTATCATTTTTAAAACAAGATCACTTTGCTTATGAAGAAGAAACTGTATTAGATGTAGTAATAATGGGGCATAAAAAATTATGTGAAGTAATGAAAAAAAGAGATGAACTATATCAAAAAACAGAATTTAGTGAAGAAGATGGTATGTTGGCAGCCGAATTAGAAGGAGAATTTGCAGAATTAGATGGTTGGGATGCTGAAACAAATGCTGAAAAAATATTAGTAGGATTGGGTATACCTATTTCTGAACATTCTAAAAAAATGAGTAATTTAATGGAATCTGATAAAGTTAAAGTATTATTAGCACAAGCTATATTTGGAAACCCTGATATACTTTTATTAGATGAGCCTACAAATGGACTGGATTTAAAAGCAACAACTTGGCTTGAAAACTTTTTGATGGATTTAGAAAATACTACTGTATTAGTTGTATCGCATGACAGACATTTTTTAAATAAAGTATGTACTCATATAGCAGATATAGATTATGGTAAGATAAAAATATTTGTTGGAAACTATAATTTCTGGTATGAATCAAGTCAAATAGTACAAGAATTATTGAGAAATCAAAATAAAAAAGTAGAACAAAAGCGTAAAGAATTACAAGAATTTATAGCAAGATTTTCTGCTAATGCTTCTAAATCAAAACAAGCAACTAGTAGAAAAAAACAACTTGAAAAATTACAACTTGAAGATATGCAAGTATCTAATAGAAAATATCCATGGATTGATTTTAAAGCAGATAGAGAAGCAGGAAATAATATGCTTACAGTATCCAATATATGTAAAACAATAAATGGAGAAAAGGTGTTAAATAATGTTAGTTTTACTATAAATACAGGAGAAAAAGCAGTATTTATAAGTGAAAATGATTTAGCAATAACAACTTTATTTAAAATTTTAGTTGGAGAAGAAGAAGCCGATAGCGGAACTTTTGAATGGGGAGTAACAACTTCTAGATCATATTTCCCGAAAGATAATAATGAATTTTTTGAAAATATTGATTTAAGTCTTATAGATTGGTTAAGGCAATATTCAATGGATCAACATGAAGAATATATTAGGGGTTATCTGGGAAGAATGTTATTTTCAGGAGAAGAAGCTAGAAAAAAAGCCAAAGTTTTATCAGGTGGAGAAAAAGTTAGATGCATGTTATCAAGAATGATGTTGTCAGGTGCTAATGTGTTGGTATTAGATAATCCAACAGATCACCTAGATTTAGAATCTATAACATCACTTAATAAAGCACTAATGAGATTCCCTGAAACTATTTTATTCACTACTAAAGATCATGAATTTAATGAAACAGTTTCAAATAAGATAATAGATATTAAAGAAGATGGAGTTGTAGAGAAATTATGTACTTATGACGAGTATATGTTTAATGATGATAAATAGGCCTTTTAAAATGAGGGCTTATTTTTTATATGATTCTAGAAAAGTTCTAAAACTATTATTTTATATTATTTAGTAATCCAATTATTATATTTTTCCATGTATCATAATGTATCGTAGAAATAACTGTAAGTATTTATTGTCATATTATCTATTATTACAAAAAATTAAAATAATATAAGATATGATGAAACATTTTATTTTTAAAAGATATATTTATACATTTAGAATTTTTAGTTGAATTTATATCATTTCATATTTTCTTTATATTGATTTTTTTAGTAAATATTAGTATAATATTACTAAGTAGGAGGAAATATTATGAAAAAAAATATAAAATTATTATTATGTAGTATGTCTAGTATTTTTATAAGTACATCAGTAACTGCAAATGATATTATTAATAAATATCCATCTACATTTGAAAAAGATGATAAAATTGCATTAGAAAAAGATTGGAAAAAGGTTGGAAATGATATAAGAAAGGCAATGAACTTGTATGGTAGAGGAAGTAATTGAAAAAGAATCTATAGAAGAAGTTGATGATAATGATACTATTATGACATCAGTTGAAATAACTTATGGACCATTACCATCACCTGATATTTTATATCAATATAAAAATGTACAGCCTGATGCACCAGATAGAATAATAAAAATGGCAGAATTGCAAACTGAAAATAGAGTAAATATGGAAACAAAAGAGCAAGAAAATGTTCATAAATTAAGAAATGAACAATCGAGTAGAGAAAATCAAGCACAAGTATTTGCGTTTATATTGTTATTATGTATGGTTTTAGGGAGTCTTTATTTAATATATGTAGACAAAGAAATTTCTGGATTTATAACCTTGGGAACAACAATAATAACAACAGGTTTAGGTTATTTAATGAGTAGAAAATAATAATTAAAGACATTGAAAAAAAATGTCTTTTTTGTTATAAAGTTTTACATAAATTTAGAAAAAACATATTATTTATTTGTGTATAAATTGTCAAAATTGATTTTAATATATTCCATATGGTATAATATTCAAATAAAATAAAAATAAATATATAGGTTTGGTGAATAATGGATTATATAAGAATAAAGGGTGCTAGAGAAAATAATTTAAAAAATATTTCACTAGATATACCTAAAAATAATATGGTTGTAATAACAGGGGTTTCAGGAAGCGGTAAATCTTCTTTGGCTTTTGATACTATTTATTCTGAAGGACAAAGAAGATATGTTGAGAGTTTATCAGCATATGCTAGACAATTTATTGGTCAAATGAAAAAACCTGAATTAGATAGTATAGAAGGATTATCTCCTGCAATATCTATTGAGCAAAAAAGTGTATCTAAAAATCCTAGATCTACTGTTGGAACTATGACAGAAGTTTATGATTATATGAGATTATTATGGGCTCACATAGGTATACCACATTGTCCAGTTTGTAATGAAAATGTTTCAAAAAAATCTATTGATGAAATAGTAAATGACATTATTTTAAAAGCAAATACAAATGATAAATTGATAATATTATCACCTGTTGTAAAAGATAGAAAAGGTAGTTTTAAAAATCTATTTTCTAATCTTAAAAAACAAGGATTACAAAGATTACAAGTAAATGATCTTTTACTAGATTTAGATGATGAAATAGTATTAGATAAAAATAAAAGACATAATATATATGCAATAATAGATAGAATAATAGTAAAAAGAGAAGATGAAGAACAAGTTTCAAGAATAACAGAAGCTATAGAATTAGCAGCAATAATGTCTAATGGGAATGTAAGTATAGAAATAAATTCTAAAAAATTTGATTATTCAGAAAATTTCATATGTCCTAAGCATGAAGATATAACATTTCCTGAAATAGTACCAAGACTGTTTTCTTTTAATGCACCTTTTGGGGCTTGTAAAACTTGTAATGGTTTAGGTTCTAGTCTTTTAGTTGATGTAAATAAGTTGATATTAGATGAAAATATGCCAATAAATGATGGTGGAGTATATGTTTGTGGTGGAGCAAGTAAAAGTAGTTGGACTTATAAACTATATTCTGATTTTTTAGCATCTAATAAAATTGATGGAAATAAATCATTTAAAGAATTAACAAAAAATGAAAAAAATATATTATTATATGGTTCTAATAAAGAATTTGATTTTAATATAAATACAAAAGAATATAATTTTAATGGAAAGAAAAAATTTGATGGTATATATGGTCTTACGGTTAGAAGATATAAATATAAAGATGCATTTTCTGAAAAATTTGCTGAAGAATTAGAAAATAAATATATGACAGAAAAAATATGTGAAACTTGTAATGGAGATAGATTAGAAAATGTTGTTTTAAATATTACCATAAATGATAAAAATATTATAGATATTACTAAACTTAGTATAAATGAAGCATATGATTTTTTTGAAAGTTTGGTATTAACTGAAAAAGAAGAACATATAGCAAAGGAAATACTAAAAGAAATTAGACAAAGATTAAGTTTTATGGTTAATGTAGGATTAGATTATTTAAGTATGTCAAGGGGAACTAAGACTTTATCTGGTGGAGAATCACAAAGAATAAGACTTGCAACTCAAATAGGTAGTAAATTAACAGGTGTTATATATGTACTAGATGAACCTAGTATAGGCTTACACCAAAGAGATAATGAAAGATTACTTAGTACATTAAAAGAATTAAAAGAGATTGGAAATACTTTAATTATAGTAGAACATGATGAAGAAACTATGAGAGAGTGTGATTATTTAATAGATATAGGGCCTGGTGCTGGTAAATTTGGTGGAGAAATCGTTGCTAAGGGAAGTCCAAAAGAAGTAATGAAAAATTCTAAATCAGTAACGGGGAAATTTTTAAGTGGTAAACTTGAAATACCTATTCCTAAAAAAATAAGAAAATCAAAAAAATATATAGAATTAAAAAATTGTAAGGGAAATAATCTAAAAAATATATCTATTAAAATACCTAAGGGAACTTTAACAGTAGTTACAGGGGTTTCAGGTAGTGGTAAAAGTAGTCTTATTAATCAAACTTTATATCCAGCCTTATCAAATAAGATATACAATAGTAGATTATACCCATTAGAATACAAAGAAATAAAAGGGTTTGAAGATTTAAAAAAGGTTATAAATATAGATCAAAGTCCTATAGGTAGAACACCTCGTTCTAATACAGCTACATATACTAAAATCTTTGATGATATAAGAGATATATTCGCAAATACAAAAGATGCAAAATTAAGAGGATATAAAAAGGGTAGATTTTCATTTAATGTTAAAGGTGGAAGATGCGAAGCATGTTCTGGAGCAGGTATAGTAAAAATAGAAATGAATTTTTTACCAGATGTATATGTAGAATGTGAAATATGTAAAGGTAAAAGATATAATAAAGAAACATTAGAAGTAAAATATAAAAATAAAAATATAGCTGAAGTTTTAAAAATGTCAGTTATAGAAGCATATGAATTTTTTGAAAAAATACCTAATCTTAAAAGAAAATTAAATACTTTAATAGAAGTAGGTATGGACTATATTTCATTAGGGCAAAGTGCAACTACTTTATCAGGTGGAGAAGCACAAAGAATAAAATTATCTAGTGAATTATCTAAAATCAGTAATGCTGATACTATATATATATTAGATGAACCTACAACTGGTTTACACTTTGAAGATATACAAAAATTATTAAGTGTTCTTAATAGTTTGGCAGATAAAGGAAATACTGTAGTTGTGATAGAACATAATCTAGATGTTATAAAATCAGCAGACTATATTATAGATATAGGACCAGAAGGTGGAGACAAAGGTGGTAATATAGTTGCTACTGGAACTGTAAAAGATATAGCAAAAAATAAAAAATCTCATACAGGTAAATTTTTAAAGAAAATATTAGGAGAATAAAATGGGTAAATTTGATATTAAAAGATTAAGTGGAATATTATATGTCATTGCAATTTTGCTGTTATTATTCATAACATTCAAGTTAATGATATTTTTATTACCATTTGTTATAGCAGCTATGATAGTAAGTATAGTAAAACCTATTATCAATTATTTAGAAAGAAAAACACATATAAGTAGTAAAATAATTAATCCAATAGTATTAATATTGTTTTATTTAATAATAGGTGGATTAATAGTTTTATTATTTTCAAAAATAATCTATGAAGGGTATAAATTTGGGACATTTTTAATAGAATCACAAAATATGATAGAAAATCAAATAGAAAATATAGTTGATATAATAGTCGAAAAATTAGATTTTTTACCAAATTATATGATAGATTTTATAAATAATTTTATTGATACAATTATAGATATTACTAGTAAATATTTTATTCCTGTAATTAAATCAGGATTAGGAATTTTAAGTTCATTACCTAAACTTATAATATTTTTTGTAATTACAGTACTTTCATCATTTTTTATGTTAAAAGATGAAAAAATTATAGAAGGTTTTTTGAAAAAACAAATTCCTAAAACATGGTTAAGTAAATTTTATGAAATAAAAGAGGGTGTTTTTAAAATGTTAATGATTTATTTGAGAACACAATTAATATTAACACTTTTATGTTTCGTAGAATTAATAATAGGGCTTAATTTAATAAATATATTTATACATCACATAAATTATGTATTACTATTTGCATTTATAATTGGAGTAGTTGATGCATTACCTATGATAGGAGCAGCAGCAGTAATAATGCCATGGGCATTTATGGAAGTATTTTTAAATGGAAATTATGTATTTGCATTATCTTTATTGGCATTAAATTTAACAATAACACTTATAAGACAAACATTAGAACCAAAACTTATGAGTAAAGGTGCTAAAATTAATCCATTATTAACATTAATAGCAATGTATAGTGGATTTAGAGTATTTGGGATAATAGGATTTTTAATAGGACCAGTAATTATGTCTATATTAAAAATAGTATTTTATGAAGAGATACAATATGGATTTTTCAAGTTTTTAATAAATGAAAAAAAATAAAAGGAGAATAATGAAAAAAATTCTAAGAATAATAAAAATAATATTTTTATTATTTGTAATGTTTGTGTCGTATGCTATTTATGTAGTAGGAATACAAACTCACAACACTAAAAATAAAGAATTAAAAGTTAAAAAAGGAGATTTAATTTCGAATATCTATGGAAATTTAAATATAAAGTATGGTATAATAGACAGAATCTTTTTCAAAATAAATAAGGAATATGAAATTGTAAAAGTGGGAAGATATATGTTTGATAGAAATTTAACTAAATATGAACTAATAAAAGTTTTACACATGTCTAAACCGAATAATATAAATGTAACTATACCAGAAGGTTTTACTTCTGAACAAGTATTAGAAAGAATAGCATCATCAGGATTAGCAACAAAAAAAGAATTACTAGAAACACTTAAAAATTATAATTTTTATTATAAACATAATGAAGTATTTGAAGGCTATTTTTTCCCTGACACATATTATTTTAATGAAGAAGATACTCCAAAAGAAATATTTGATAAAATATTTGGGCATTTTTTAGAAAAATACCCTATTCGTGTTTACGATAAAGATAAGTTTTATGATATATTAATATTGGCTTCAATAATTGAAAAAGAAGCTGGAGGCAGTGATGATAGAACTAAAATATCTGCTGTATTTCATAATAGACTTAAAATTAATATGCTTTTACAGTCGGATGCAACTTTAAAATATGGTTTGAAAAGAAATATTTATAAAAGTGATTTAATGAGTTCTAATTCTAAGTATAATACATATAAACATAAAGGTTTAACACCAACTCCTATATCAAATCCAGGAGAAGAAAGTATTTATGCAGCAATGAATCCTGCAAAAATTGAAAGTTTATATTTCTTTATGCATGAAGGGAAAACGTATTATTCGAAAACACACGAAGAACATTTAAGAAAAAGAAAAGAAAGCGGGCATATAAAATGAAAAAAACAATAATTATATCATTATTAGCTTTGGTATCATGTGCCAAAATAGCAACAAATGATGATTTTAAATTTGAACAGAAACGAGTAATAATTGATGAAAAAAATAAATATGAAAAAATTAGAGAATATTTTTCTAATCTTTTAGCTAGTGCTTTAAAATCAATCGATGAAGAAGCGAATACTGAAGCAAATGCTGAAGTTGATTTTGAAACAGTATTAAAAAATGGAAAAATTGAAGAAGGTTTTTCAGTTGTTTTAGCTAATGGAGAAACATTAACTGTCGGTGAAATTGATCCTGAAGTTGAGCCCGAAACTGACATAGATGAAAAATTTAAAGATGGTTTTTCAATGGTTTTAGCTAATGGACAAGTATTAACTGTTGGTGAAGTTAAACCTGGTGAAGTTACATCTGGTGAAGTTACATCTGGTGAAGTTACACCTGAAACTCAACCAAAGGTAGAACCAAAAGTTAAACCTTATATTGAACCAGAAATTGAAAAAAAGATACACGGAATTAGAGTTAGGGTAAAATTATCATATGGTAATCCTGAAATAATAAAAGGTAAAGATTTTTATTATGTAAATGGTAAACCATATAGAGGTATAGTATATAAAAAAGATGGATTAGTAATTAATGAAGTAAATTTAGAAGAATATTTATATTCAGTAGTTTCAGCAGAAATGCCAACATATTTTGGTACGGAAGCATTAAAAGCACAAGCAGTTGCAGCAAGAACTTATGCATTAAATAAAATAATTACAAATAAAAATAAAAGTAATTTATATGATGTAGATGATACTGTAAAATTTCAAGTATATAGTGGGGCATCTAATGAAGAAAAGAAAGTTACAGCCGCAGTAAATAGCACTAGAAGTCAAATTGCAACATATAATGGAAAACCAATATTAGCACTTTTCCATGCAAGTTCAGGAGATAGAACAATGTCAGCTAAGGCAGTTTTTAATGTGGAAAAACCATATTTAAAAAGTGTAGAAGATTTTAGTAGTTCACAAAAATGGACATATAGAATTTCTAAATATAGTTTAGAAAAAAAATTCGGAAGAAGCTATAATGTAATTACTAATCTTGGAAAAAATAAAATAAGAAGAGGACTAGGTGCTAGTAAAATTAAAAGTAATAACTTTAGCATGCATTTAAGTAATGATGGAATTGTGTACTTTTATGGTAAAGGTTCAGGACATTGTGTTGGATTATCACAATGGGGAGCTAAATATTTAGGACAAGTAAGAAAATATAATTATGAAGAAATATTGAAACACTATTATAGAGGGATAAGTATTACCAAAATAGGAGAAAAATGAGTAAAATTTTAATTGCTTTTTCTGGCGGACCAGATTCAGTATATTTGTATCACTATTTAAAAAAACAAAATCATGAAATAGGTATATGTTATGTTAATCATAATGTAAGAAAAGATATTCAAAATGATATTGATTTTGTAAAAGATTTTGCTATAAAAGAAAATATATTTTATTGTATAGAAAGCATAAATTTAGAAAAGTTTAATGAAGATATAGCAAGAAACAAGAGATACGAAATATTAGAAAAAGTAAGAGAAAAAAATTCTTTTGAATATATTGCAACGGGTCATAATCAAAATGATAATGTGGAGACTATAATTTTTAGAATTATAAGGGGAACGGCATTAGAAGGATTAAAAGGAATACCAGCAAAAAGAGGTAATATTATTAGACCAATATTAAATATTTCAAAAGAATATATACTTTCATATTTAAATGAGAATAATATAAAATATTTAATTGATTATACTAATTTTGAAAATGATTATAGTAGAAATAAAATAAGAAATCAAATTTTACCTATAATGAAAGAAATAAATACTAATTATTTATCAAATATTTCTAATTTGATAGATTTAGTAAATGACGTAGAAAATAAAGAAAATAGAGAATATATATATAAAGAATTAAAAAAATATAATATAGCTGTGAGTAGTAATAAAATATACGAAATATTGAGTATAAAAAATAAAAATGGGACTAGTATAGATTTAAATGAAAAGTATATTTGGTATAGCAGTTATGAATTTTATGGCGTATTAGATAGAAGTAAAATGAAATCTAATGAGTTTTTGTACAAAATAAATTTAAATGAAAGTCAAAATGTAAACGGTTATGAAATATCTTTATTTGAATATAGTTATATTAAAAAATACCTTGAAAAAAAAGAGTATAAAATATATAATATAGGAAGTATCAATAAGATTTTTGTTACAAATAGAAAAAATGGGGATAAATTAGATAATAAGAAAATCAAGTCTATATTTATTAATTTAAAAATTGATAGACTTGTTCGTGATATAATCCCAATATTAAAAACAAGTAAAGAAATACTTTCAATAGCAGATATTAAATTTTCTAAGAAACTAAATCAAAAATTAGAAGAAAATTCTAATTATATTGTGATAAAAAAGGATGGTAAAAATGGAAGAAAATAAAGATAAATTAAATGAAACTGAATTTGAAAAAGAAATAAATAAAGAAGAATTTAAAAACGAAGATGAAGTTAAAGTAGACTCTGAAATCAAGAATACAGAAAAAAAAGAAACTTTTAACAATGAAGATGAAAATGACAAAAATAAAGACAGTGAAAATAATAAAAATCCTAAAAATGATAATGAACTAGATGAAGAAGAATTATTTAGAAAAAAAGTTGAAGAATTAAGAAAAAGAAGTGGAAATAAAAAGCCACCATTTTCTAGTATGACATTTTTCATTTTAATATTTGCAACTATTTTAGGT